>CAYLZW010000017.1:0-40599 GCA_964388085.1 uncultured Myxococcales bacterium
GCTCCTCGCGCGAGCGCGACACCTTCGCGAGGCGCGTCTCGAAGGCGAGCACGTCGGCCGCCTGCTCGGCCGCGGCGGCGGCGGGGACGCCCGAGAGCTCGAGCACCTTCTGGATGTGCGCGCGATAGGCGTCGCGCTTGTCGGCCTTGTCATCGTCGAAGTAGTACGTCTTGTCGGGCAGCCCGAGGCCGCTCTGCGTCGCGTACGCGATGTTCTGTGACGAGTCCTTGAAGTCGGCGTCCGCGCCGAAGTCGAACACGATGCCTTCGCCGCGCGCGGCGGTCTGGCGCAGGTGCTCGGCGACGCCGTCCGCGTCCTTCAGCGCCGCGATGGCGGCGAGCCGGCTCTCGAGGGGCCTCATGCCGAGCGCGTTGATCGCGTCCGCGTCCATGCCCGTGGCCCAAAAGTCACCGACGATCTTGGTGACGCCGCTCTTGCCCTCTGCGGCGGCCTGCTCGGCGAGCTGGCGCTGCACGGCGTTCGAGCGCTCGTCGAGCACCTCGAACGGGCCCCACGTCGTGCGGTCGCTCGGGATGGCGTTGGCGCTGAGCCACTTCTGGTTCGCGTAGGCGTCGAGATCGGCGCAGACGTCGGCCGTCGTGTCGAGGTCGCTCTTTTGAAAGCGGATCATCTCGGGCAGCTTGCTCTCGTCGAGCGTGAGCGGCTCGCTCGGGGCGGCGCTCTTCGTCGCGTCGGGCGGTGACGTCGCCGGCTCGGTCTTCGGGGTCTGCTGGCTCGCGCAGCCGACGGCGGTGACGAGCGCGGAGGCGGCGGCGAGCGCCGCGAGGCGGGCGGGGTGCATCTTCACAAGGCAGCTCCAAGGAGGCTCGGCGGCCGCGGAGGGCGACCGCTCAGAAGGCCGCTTACTGTAGGAACTGCTTCGAGGCGACCCGGCAGCGATCCGGCCGGGTAGCGCCGGCGCCTCAGCCGCTCAGCGAGACTCGTCGCTGCGCAGCCGCCGCCAGGAGCGGATGAGCGCGTCCGCCGCGGTGCTGACGTCGTCCGCGCTCGTCGAGCGGCCGAGCGTGAGCCGCACGGAACCGAGCGCCTCCGCCGGCGCGACGCCTTGCGCGAGGATGACCTCCGACGCGCGCTCGTGCCCTTCGTGGCAGGCCGATCCCGTCGACGCGGCGATCTCGGGAGCGCCCGACAGCACGGCGTCGCCCAAGGCGCGCGGAAAGCGAACGTTGAGCGTGTTTGGCAGCCGAAGCTCGGCGTGCCCGTTCAGCGCGATGCCGGGGATCTCGGCCGCCAGTCGCCCCCAGAGCGTGTCTCGCAGCGCGCGCATTCGCCCGGCAGCCTCGTCGAGGTCGCGCGCGATGACGGCACAGGCAGCGCCGAGCCCGACCAGGGAGGCGACGTTCTCCGTCCCCGGACGCAGCCCCCGCTCGTGTCCCGCGCCGCGCGTGAAGGGCAGCAGCCTCGTGCCGCGCTTCACGTAGAGCGCGCCGACGCCCTTCGGCGCGTAGAGCTTGTGCCCGGCGAGCGAGAGCAGGTCGACGCCGAGCGCGCGCACGTCGAGCGGCACCTTGCCGAGCGACTGCGCGGCGTCCGTGTGCACGAGCGCGCCATGCGCGTGGGCCAGCTCCGTAAGCTCGGCGACGGGCTGCAGCACGCCGGTCTCGTTGTTCGAGTGCATGACGCTGACGAGCGCGGTGTCGTCGTCGAGGGCGTCCTCGGCCGCACGCACCCGCACGCGCCCGTCCGCGCCGATGCCGACGCGCGTGACGGGCCGCCCTCGCTGCTCGAGCCAATCGCATGGACGCGCCGTCGCGGGATGCTCGATGACGGAGGTGACGACGTGCCGCCGCTCGCTCGCCGCCAGCACGCCGCGGATCGCGAGGTTGTTCGCCTCCGTGCCCCCCGAGGTGAACACCAGCTCGTCGGCGTCACAGCCGAGCAGCGCGGCCAGCTGCTCGCGCGCGTTCGCCACCGCCGCCCGCGCTCGGACGCCGTAGACGTGGCCGCTCGAGGGGTTGCCGAAGTGCTCGCGCAGATACGGCAGCATCGCGTCCACCACCTCGGGCAAGAGCGGCGTGGTCGCGTTGTGGTCGAGGTAGATCGGATCGCGCTCGCGATCGGCCGGAGCCACCGGCGGCTCGCTCATGGGTGGCGCTCCTGGCTCAACGTCGCCGGCGGGATCGGCCACTCGAGGGGCGAGCGACGCTGATGAGCCCGAGCGCGGCGAGCAGCGCCAACACCGAAGCGTCGCCCGAGGTGCTCTGCGCGCAGTTGTAGCCGCCGCCCACCACCTTCAGGTCATCGGCGAAGCCGTCACCGTCCGCGTCGAGGTCGCACACGTCACCGACGCCGTCCCCGTCGAGGTCGTCCTGCGCCTCGTTCGGCACCGACACGCAGTTGTCCTCGTGGTCGGGCACGGTGTCGCGGTCCTCGTCGTCACCGCCCTCTTCGTCCGGATCGAGGTACGCGGGCACGCCGTCCCCGTCGTCCTCTTCGCGCCCCTCGATCTCGTCCGGGATGCCGTCGTCGTCGCTGTCGGTGTCGTGCCAGTTGGGCAGGCCGTCGTCATCGACGTCATCGCCGTGCACCACGCCGTC
This sequence comes from uncultured Myxococcales bacterium, assembly GCA_964388085.1. Classification (GTDB taxonomy): domain Bacteria; phylum Myxococcota; class UBA727; order UBA727; family CAYLZW01; genus CAYLZW01. The sequence goes on from CAYLZW010000017.1 coordinate 2,559, forward strand.
CGCGATCTCGATCTGCGTCAGGATGCCGTCCCCGTCGTCGTCCGGATCGAGCGGGTCGATGATGCCGTCGTCGTCGGTGTCGATCGGGTCCGCGAGATCAGCGCCGACCTCCTCGCCGTCGTCGAGACCGTCGCCGTCGCTGTCGGGATCGAGCGGATCGGTGCCGATCTCGACCTCGTAGCCATCGAGCAGGCCGTCGCCGTCCGTGTCCGGGTTCGTGGGGTCGGTGCCGATGACCACCTCGTCACCGTCGTTCAGGCCGTCGTCGTCGCTGTCCGGATCGTTCGGGTCGGTGCCGTAGCCGGGCTCGTCGTCATCGGGCAGGCCGTCGCCGTCGGTGTCCGTGGGGGTCTCGTCCGGGTCGAGGTAGGAGGGGACGCCGTCCGCGTCGAGGTCGCCGGTGCCGTCGAAGGTGTCGGGCACGCCGTCGTCGTCCGACTCGGTATCGAGCCAGTTCGGCAGGCCGTCGCCGTCCACGTCGTCGCCGTGCGCGTCGCCGTCGGTCACCTCGGTGGCCGTGGGGATGCCGTCGCCGTCATCGTCGGGATCGAGCGGATCGAGGACGCCGTCGCCGTCGCTGTCGCGCGGCGTGACGAGGTCGTCACCGACCTCGTCGCCGTCGGAGAGGCCGTCGCCGTCCGTGTCCGGGTTCAGCGGATCGCTGCCGATGCCGACCTCGTAGCCGTCCTTCAGCCCGTCGCCGTCCGTGTCGGGATCGTTCGGGTCGGTGCCGATGGTGCCCTCGAGGTCGTCGCCGAGGCCATCCCCGTCCGTGTCGATGGGCAGCTGCGGCAGTTGGCTCGAGGCGAGATCGGTGTGCCAGTCGCCCGGCAGGTCCACCACCGCCGTCACCGACGCGTCCTCGAGGGAGATGTCGTAGATGACGCCCTCGAGCGAGAGCGCCAACATGCGGCCGTCGCTGCTGAAGGCGAGGCCACCTATCGGCGAGTCCGTGTCGGCGACGCCGATCTCGACCGCCTCGAGCGTGTTCACGTCGACGCTGACGAGGCGGTCGGCGATGACGACGTACAGCGTGCCGTCCGTGCCGAAGGCCAGGTCGCCGGCGTGCTCCGAGATGTCCACGCCCGTGACCGTGCCGACGAGCGTGGCGCCGCCGCTGGCGATGTCGATGCGGTAGAGGTCGTTGCTGCCGCGCTCCATGCCGAACAAGGTGCCGTCCGCGCGGAAGCCGAGGCGCGGCGAGATCTCGACGCCCATGTCGTCGTTCAGGATCGTGTTTACCGTCGTCAGCGGGTCGAGCACGGCGATGCCGTTGCCGCCGAGCTGCGTGTAGTAGAGCAGCCCCGTCACCGGGTGCCGCGCGAGCGACCAGCTGTCGAACACGACCTCGCCGATGAGGACGCGCGGCTCGTCGGGGTTCGCCGGATCGAACGCGTACACGGTCGGGCGCAGACCGTTCTGCGCCAGCTCGTACATCAGCGCGTTCGCGGGAACGGCCAGCGAGACGGCGCACAGCAACAGGCATCCAAACAAGACACGCATGGGAGTCCTCCCGGACGGAAGCGACCCCACGAGCCTAGCCCGGACGCGTACCCGGACGCCCGTCTGGACGACATCGACACGCCCGGACGTCTCGGGTTGTTCGCTTCTTGCGATCCGCGGCGCGACGTGACTGGCTCGCCTCCGCCGCTCCGCGCTTCAGGGCCGCACGTCGTCCGGCGACGTGAACGGCGTCAGCTCGTAGAGCTCGGCCACCGCGCGCGTCAGCGTCGGGCCCGCCTCCTCGCCGAGGGAATTCTCCTCGCCGTACTGCCCACCGTCGGGGTCATACGCCCACGGCGCGCGCGCGTCGAACTGTGCCTTCGGCAAGATGTAGCCCACGGCGTCGTTGGCGTTGTTCAGCACCACCGGCAAGCGACCCTCGGGCAGGGCCGCCTGCAGCGGCGTCTCCTCTTCGGCGTCGGGGAAGTCCGCGCCGTCGGGCCGCTCGATGAAGCTCGTGCCGTCGCTGTTCACGAGCCACAGCTCGGGATAGAGCTCGCCGGGGATGGCCACCACCTCGAGCGGACCGACGCTGACGACGTCGACCTCGGTGCCGATGCGGTAGTCGCGGAACAGCTCCTCGAGCGGCACGAGCTCGAGCAGCTCCGGCCCGATGCGCGCTCCCTCGGGCGTGTAGACCGGCCGCTGAATGAGCCCGGCCTTCGCGGCGATGGCGAGCTTGGTGTTGGAGCCGCGGATGAGCACGGCCTTTCGGCGCACGCCGAGCTGCGCGTCGTCGTCGATGATGACGTCGTCGGCGCCGAGCGCGTCGAGCGCGATCTGCGCCACGCCCTCGCCGATGTAGCGGGCCTTCTCGAAGTCGCCGTTGGCGCAGGTCGCGGCGCCGCTCTCGTCCGGACAGCCCACGACGTGCAGCGGGTTCATCAGCCCGCCGAGCACGCCGGCGAAGAACACGCTCCGCGATCCGGGGAACGCGTCCTCGAGCTTCGCGCGCAAATAGTGCGGGTAATCACTGGTGATGAGGGTGTTGTCGCCACCGAGCGCCTCCGGGTGATTGCCCCACACGGCGAGCGTGCCGAAGGTGACGTCGTCATCGCCCACCAGCTTCACGGCGGTGATGACCTCGTCGATCAGCACCGGCAGCCGGGAGTCGGCGATGAACGCGGGCGTGGCGCGCTGGGCCACCTCGAGGCGCGCGCGTCGCTGGCTCTGCTTCGCCTCGGTGAGCGCCAGCAGCGCCCGCTCGAGGACGAAGGCGACATAGTCGGGGTCGTAGCCGGACGCGCTCGGATCCGGTCCGAAGATTCCCATGGTGTCGGGCGCCTCGTGCACGTGCGTCGTCGTGACGACCAGGTGATCGAGGTCGAGGCCGGCGTCCTTGGCCGCGCGCCTCAAGCGCACCACGTCGTTGTAGAACAGCCCCACGAGGTCGAGCGCGACGAGCCCGACGCTCACGTCACCGCGCTCGAAGGTGACGGCGCGGGCCCAGATGTCGTCGTGCACGCCGGTGGCGGCGCGCCCCATGCTGAAGCCCGCGAGCCAGTAGCCGTCCCACTCGCCATCGCCATCCTGGTCGACGAAGGGCTCGTCCGCGTCGCGGCGTCCATCGCCGTCGAGGTCGTCCCAGGTCTCGACGGCAGGGGTGATCACCTGCGCGGCCACGCCGGCGAGCAGCTCGTCCCCGGCGAGCTCACAGCCCCGGCTGCCCGGGCACACGAGCGGAGTCGCCAGATCGTGCTCGTCGGCGAAGGCCGCGCTGTCGAGCAGCGGCGCGCGCTCCGGCGGCGGCGGCGACGGCTCATCGCAGCCGATGGCGATGGCGGCGATGAGCAGGGGCACGGGGGCCGCGAACGGCAGGGCGACGATGCGCAGCGACATGGGACGTCGTGTAGGGGAGCGCGCGCCGTCCTCCAAGAGACATCCACGCGCTCGTTCACCCTACCGTAGCGCGTCGCGCCACTCGTCCTCGCGAAACCCCAGCAACACGGCGGCGCCGGCGTCGACGAGCGGCCGCTTGATCAGCTTGCCGTCCGCGGCCAGCGCCGCCAGCGCCTCGGCGTCGGACAGCGACGGCAGCTTGTCCTTGAAGCCGCCCTCTCGATAGGACTGCCCGGAGGTGTTGAACAGCGCCCGCAGCTCCTTACCCGAGCGACGCCAGAGGCGCTCGAGCTCCTGCGCGGAGGGCGGGGCCTCGACGATGTGCACGCGCTCGTGCGCGACGCCGTTCTGCTCGAGCCACTTGAGCGCCTTCTTGCACGTCGAGCAGCCGGGGTAGTGGTACACGCGCGTCGTCGTCATGGCTGCTTCTTCTCGTCGTCAGCGGCCGCGGGCTCGAAGGTCAGCGACGCGGAGTTCATGCAATAGCGCAGGCCGGTCGGCGCTGGGCCGTCTTCGAACACGTGCCCGAGGTGACCGCCGCAGCGCGCGCAGACGACCTCCTCGCGCACCATGCCGTAGCTGCGATCTTCGACGACGAGCACGGCCTTCTCGTCGATGGGTCGGGTGTAGCTCGGCCAGCCCGTGCCCGAGTCGAACTTGTCGCTCGAGGCGAACAAGGCCTGTCCGCAGGCGGCGCAGTGATAGACGCCCTTGGCCTTGTGCGCGTGCAGCGCGCCCGTGAACGCCCGCTCGGTGCCCTTCTCGCGCAGCACATGGAACTGCTCGGGCGTGAGCTGCTTCTTCCATTCGGCCACCGACTTCTCGACGGGGAAGCTCGTGGTCTTCGGCTCCGCGCTCGGCTCGTCGGCGCGCGTCGGCGTCGTGCACGCGCACATGGAGAGCACCAGAAAGGCGGAAAGAATGAGCGGACGCTGCATCGAGCTCCTCCGGGCTGGCTTCTTCGGTGTTTGTCTAACGCGCCCGCGCGCTCGGGTGTTACGTGCAGCTGGACCAACGCCAACGGGATCCGCGACCTGGATCACGCCGGCGGTCGAGCGGCGCTCGTCAGGTGTCGAGCGAGGTGCGCTGACGAACGCTCCGCCGCAGCGAGCCGAGCTTTCGGATGCTGCGCCCGTGCGTGTGCTCGTCCAGCATCGACTGCACGATTGCGCGCACGCGCCCCGACAGCTCGCGGCAGGCGGCGAGGTCGGGGGTGGCCTCGGTCTCGGCGAGCGTGATGGGGGCGCCGAACACCATCTTCCAACGGGTCGGCAGCGGCACCATCGAGAGCGGGATGGGCAGCGACGTGCCGATGAGCGGCGTCAGGATCTCGATCGCGCCCGCGGTGGGCAGGCACTCTTCACCGCCGATGAGCGCGACCGGCACGATGCTCGCCCGCCGCGACGCCGCCAGGCGTACGAAGCCCGAGCGCCAGGGCCGCATCTGGTAGGCCTGCCAGACGGGCTTACAGATGCCGGCGACCCCCTCGGGAAAGACGCCGAAGGCGTCCACCCAGTCGGGCAACTCCTCCGGCTCGCGCATTCGCGACGAGGGGATCACGCCGAGCGGCGCGAAGAACGACGACAGGCCCGGCGCCCGCAGCAGAATGTCTTGCACCACCGCGAACGGCACGCGGCTCGGATGCACGTGGTCGTGCACGGCGAGCGCGAAGACGAGCGCGTCGACGGCGAACCAACCGGAGTGGTTCCCGACGTAGACCACCTGGCCGGCGCGCGGAACATTCTCGGCGCCGATTACTTCGAGCGAAAAATAGCCCGTACGGATGCTCGCGCGCAGCACGGGAAAGATGCGCGAGCTCCAGACGCTCACGTCTCGCGCCGGGACCGAGAGCCGGCGCGTCACGACAGACCTCGAAGGGCGCTCCAGAGCGGGCTGACGCCGACGAGCAGATAGCCCACCGCCGCGTGCGAGAGCGTGACGCCGACGAGGCTGCGCTCTCGCTCGGCCTGAATGCCCCAGACGACGCCGGGCACGATCATGACGAGCACGGTGACGAGGCCCCAGGGCAGGTGGCTGAGGGCGAAGGCCAGGGTAGAGAACGTCACGGCGGCGACGGCCACGCGCTGCCGTCGGCCGCCGAAGATCACCCGCGCGCCGGTCTGAAAGAGTCCACGGAACACGATCTCTTGCAGCGGCGTCGCCAGCAGCACATAGGCGACGGTCTGCGCGTCCAGGCGGAGCTCGGCGACGGGGAGGCTGGCGTCGATCCAGCCCGCGGCACGCCCGCCGAGGACGGCGATGATGCCCAGCGCCGTCAGGATCGCGCTCGAGAACAACGCGCCGCGAAGCGACGCGGGCGCGTTCTCGAGGGTCAAGCCATAGGCACGCGCGGGCAGCCCGGAGGCGACGAACACGCCGCCGGCGAGCAGTCCGGTGAGCGCGACGACCCCCCAATAGACGGTGTTGCTCTTGCCAATGGCGCCGACGGTGGCCGAGAGCAAGCCGGCGAACAAGAGCAGCACGAACAGCCACAGCTGCGCCAGTCGAAGGCGCTGCGTCGCGTCCGCCTCCCGCTCGCCGCGGGTGTCGGCCCCCGCGCCCGTCATGGCATGGGCCCCATTCTCGCGGTCACGAAATAGCGGCCCGGGCCCCAGCGCAGCTCGGCTCCATGTCTGCGCAGCAGCGCGGCGTCGAGGGGCTCGACGTGAAATGAGCGCAGGAAGCGCTCGAGCGGCCCGGCCAGCAGGGGCACGCCCTTCAGATCGCCGAAATCGACCACGACCACCTGGCCGCCCGCCGCCAAGGATCCGCGCGCGTTCGCGAGCGCGCTGTCCGCGTCCTGCACCATCGACAAGCAATAGGAGAATAGCACTCGCTCGGGCGGCGAGCCGAGGAGAGCCGTGTAGTCGCAGTCCTCGGCGAACCCTTGGCGCAAGGTGGCCCACGGACAACGTGCCTGCGCGATCTCGAGCATCGCGTCGGAGGCGTCGATCCCGCCGTAGCGCGCCGCTGGACGCCGCCGCTGCAGCTTGCGCAGGTTTCGGCCGGTGCCCGGGCCCACCTCGATGAGGCTGTCCCAGCGCTCGCCCAGCAGAGAGTTGAGCACGGTGTCGCGCCCGAACAGATAGTACCGGCGCGTGACGTCGTAGACGCGGCGCACCGCGCCGTAGTAGCGATTGAGGAAATCGCGGTGCGCCTGCCGAGGGTCTTGGCTCGTCTGTCGGCTCATGCGGTGAGGCTCTCGAGGCGCGGGTTGAACCAGTCCTCCCGCAAGGGACGCTCACCCCGCATCGCGCGCGTCTCGAAGTTGTTGTCGACCTGGTAGTCACGGAGGCGCTCGACGAGCGCGCGGCGCACCGAAGGCAGCGCCGCGCTCGGGATCCCGCCGAGATCTCGTACGGAAAGCCGCGCGATGTGGGCGCGCACGCGGGTCGCCGCCGCGGAGGTCGGACACTCCGCGCCGCGAAAACCGTCGAAGACACGCTCGATGACGTCGTCGATCGTGCCGCGATGCCGCTCGACCAGCTCCCGGTACGTGAACATCGCGCTGCGCTCTCTCGGACGCCAGAGAGAGAGTTGCTCGCGCTCCTGCTCCCCGCGGCGCCTTTCCTCCGCTCGAGCCTCCGCCTCGCGCGGAGGGAGCTCGCCGCGCGAGTGCTCGGGCAGGCGCGATGGCTGGTCAAAGATTCGCTGCAGCGTGGCGTGCGGCAGCGTGCGCAACCAGCAGCGAATGCGCCGCTCCACGACGACGTGCGTAAACAGGATCTCGAGCACGAAGACCGGGTCCTGCGCCGCCTGTCCCCGTCCGCTGCGTTGCGCGCCGTGGTAGCGGAGCTGCTCGAGGATGGAGGCCAGCATCCCCCAGAGCCGCCGGCCCGGGCGCGGTCCTCGGAGATAGCGGTCGGCGGCGCTCAGGATCGCCAGGTGCTTCACCTCGTCCCGAAAGACGTTGCGGAGCCAGCGGTGCAGCGGGCCCTCCGCGTGCGTGAGCAGCGCCGCGTAGATGGCGGCGGCGTTCCATTCGGTCGCCTGTCGGCTGTCCATGTGTCCGAGCGCATACGCGCGGGTGTCGAGCGGATCTTCCGCGCCGGACGGGTTCGTACGCAGCACGCTGCGCCCTGGCAGCAGCCGCTCGAGGATCCGGTGCAAGGCATTGCCGTGACGGTGCTCCTCGGCGCACCACGCGCTATCGCACCAATCGAGGCCGCTCGCCTCCGCGTACGCGCGAGACTCCGGATCACGTCCCATGAACCTGGCCAACGACGGCAGCAGATCGCGGAAGCCGAGGCCGCTCTGGTACGAATAGGCGACGATTGGGTCTTCGATCTCCATCGCCATTCGCGCCACCAGCGCAAACTGGCTGACCGGCATGCCAACGACCTGCTCGGCGTCGATCTCGCCGGGGCTCACGGGCAGCCACGGCCGCATTCGATAGTGCCTGCGCTCGGGCTGCTGGTGATAGCCGCAAAAGGCGGCCAGCTGGGCGTCGAGCACATCGGCGCCACATTCGCGCTGCAGGAATCCACGTGCACGCCGCAGCGTCGCCGGCAAGGCCGCCAGCTCCCGAAGCATACGCGCGAGCCACGGGAGCAGCGGCTCCGGCGGCGCGATGTCGTCGTCAGGACCGAGCGGGACCGGCTCGCTCACTTCACGATCTCGTAGCAGTTCACCCGGCGGTACAGGCGCGAGCGCTCCTCCGCGGAGGCGAGGCTCGAATGGGGCTCCACCAGCCGGAAGCGATCCGCGCAGCCGAGCCCGTCGACGATGGTGCTGTCTTCGACGGTGCGGGCGATGACGCGCGCGCCCGGCTTGGCGGCGCGGTAGATCTCGCGAAAGAGCGCGACGCGGCTCTCGTCATCGATCCAGTCGGGCACGTCGCTGAGGCAGAAGTGACTCCAGGTCTCCTCCGCCGCGTCCGCGAGCCGGCGGAGGATCGTGTCGTGCCAATAGCGCACCTCCGTCCTGGAGCCGAGCGCGCGCTCGTGAAACGCCGGCCGCAGATAGAGCGGCAGACATTCGGGCTCATCGTGGTTGAAGCTGCCGGTGGCGATGTGCCAGCCGATCCAATTGCGCTCGATGTCCGTCTGCACCACGCGCGTGGCATAATCAATGACGCCGTCCACCACGTCGGTGGAGCCGACCGCGCGCAGGTTACGCTCACGCTGCGTATAGTTGATGCCGGCGGCGAGGATCGACAGCGGCGAGCGGATGAGCGCGCCGAGGAGCGGCCGCTTCATGGTCTGTGAGAGCAGCGCGCGCATCTCAACGGCCCGCTCCTCTTTGGGCTTGTCATTCAAGCTGCGCAGCAGCTCGATGGTGACCGGCCAGAAGGGGCGCACGATGTTCAGGTTCCGCGTGTAGAGCCCGTGCGCGTAGAAGTCGTCCTTGAACATGCGCCAGCCACGTCGCCAGAAGGCGGCCTGCTCGCTCGGCATATGAAGAGACAGCGCGCCGATGATGGCCTTCGCGCGCGGGTGGCGCCCGCGCCCGAGGAGCTGGTGCAGGTCGTCGTAGGAGTCGAGGTGGACGGCGGCGCTGACCTTCAGCGCGGTCACCGCGAGGTGCTTCTGGTTGAAGTCGACGACGTCGATGGCGGCGGGCCTGTAGCCCATCATCGCGGCCACGCCGCAGCCGGCGCCGCCGATGGTGAGCACGCGATCGCCGGCGCCGAGGTCGAGGAACTCGAGGTCCCGCTCGTTGTCTTCGAAGAGGATCGTGTACACGAGGATGCGAGAGAAGAGCGACGCGAAGGCTCTGTCTCCGGCGGCGTAGAGCGCGCCGAGGCGCAGCGGGGAGGAGGACGCGGCCGTGCGTGACGACACGTCGCCCGAAGGCAGGGTCGCGGGCGGAGGAGCCGGCCGGCCTACGCGCGCCCTCGCTCGCGTCGGAGGCGGAGGAGGGTCGTCGAGCGTCGCTGCCATGGTTCCCCCGCTCGACGCTCCCACGGGTGCGCGTGCCTCGGGTTGCGGTTGGCCGGCGTGACGGTCGGGAGCCGCCGTGCGTCAGCGCGCGCAAGCGTACACGCTCTGCGCGCGGAGCGTCGACCCTGATGGCGTGAGGTGTACGCGAGTGCCCGAGCCGGCACCGGGAGAGGACCTGTTCGGCGCTCGTCGAACGGGCGCGTCGCGCGATCTCGCTACAGCGTGATGACCTGATCCGGTGGGTTCCCGGAGAGGGCGGCGTACAGGTCGGGGAAGCAGCCGGCGCGGACGCCCGGCACGGTGCCCACCGGCTTGAAGTTGCACGGGGTCCCCTCGGCGAGGCCGCGCTCCTCGGCGCATTGGTCGCACATCATCAACAGAATATTCTGTTTCGCGGCGACCTTGGCGAGGCGCTCGCCGATCGGGTCCCCCGCGCGCAGCACATAGTTGTTGTCCTCGAAGAAGAACATTCCGACCACCTCGACGCCGTGTCGGCCCTCCTCGAGCTGCGGCAGGATCATCTTGGCGAGCTTGTAGCTTACGGTGTGGCCGGTGGTGGCGAAGATATAGGCGACTTTCACGGTACTGCTCCTCGCGCCGTACAGGACGAAGCGAAATCTCGTCCGGCGCGGCCCCTGCTACAGGCCAATCGGACGAACAGCAAGCGTGCTCGAAGGAGGTGACGCCGGCAGTGCAAGCGACGCAACGCGGGCTGTGCACTCCGGCACAGGGCAGGCGACGGCGTCGACGCCGCGCAGGTCCTCGAGGCAGAGAGGGGAGGAGGGCACCCCGCCCGCTCGCAGTACGTCGCTCCGTGCGAGGTCCGGTCGGCAGCCTCGAACGGCACCAAGCCGCCAAGGACCACACTCGCTGTGTTCCTTGGCGGCTTGTTGGCTCGGCCGTAGGGCGTCTCACGCGATTTGCTGCGAAATGTCGTGAGCCTACTTGCTCTCCCCGCTGTCCTTGGCGCCGCTATCGCTGCCGCCGGTGTTACTTCCGCCGCTGCTGTTGCTCGCACCTCCACCACCGCCGCCGGCGTTGCCGCCGCCGGTGCCGAAGTCCTGGAGGTTGCCGGTGCCGAAGTTGCCGGTGCCGAAGTTGCCGTAATTGCCGCGGCCGCCGTAGTAGCCGCCGCCGCCGTACATTCCGCCGCCGTACATTCCGCCGCCGTACATGCCGCCGTAGTTGCCGCCGCCGTAGATGCCGCCGCCGAAGCCGCCGCCGTAATCGTCAGCCCACGCCGTCCGGCCGACCTGAATGTAGCCGACGCTGAGGAACTGGCCCGGGTAGACGCCGGAGACGTCCTCGGGATGGGCGCGCAACGTCCGTCCGTTGATGGTGATGGCGCCGCGCTGGCGGTCGACGCGCTGCACGGTGCCGGTCAGCTCGCCGGCGAACGCGAAGTCGTTGCCGATGCCGCCGAAGCCGGCGCCGTAGCCTGCACCGGGCTCGAGCCAACGAGCGCCGTTGTAGTTCAGGAATGTCACCTGAGCGACGTCACCGGGGTTCAGCCCGACGAGGTCTTGCGGCCTCGCGTTGATGGCGAATCGTCCGCCGGCGGTGTTCATGACCAATTGTCCCGACTCGAAGTCGAGCGATTGGACGCTGCCGGCGACGGTGCCCATGTTGGCGGTGCCGCCGCCGTAGAAGCCCCCGCCGTAGCCGCCGATTCCGCCGCCGTAGTTGCCGAGTCCACCTCCATAGATGCCGCGGGAGCCGAGGCCACCTCCGTAGCCTCCGTAGATCTGCGCGGAGGCGGCCGAGGCCCCGAGCCCGAGCGACAGCGCTGCGGCTATCGCGAGCCCATAAAGCCCCCTCCGCCGCCGCCTGATTGGCGCGGTGGTCATGATGCCCTCCTGTTTGTCGAGGAGCCCCGCGCGCGCGGCACGCCGGTCGCGGGTGCCGTCCTCTTTGGTGTTCAAGGAGAACGTACCGACCGTCTCTCGCGCCAGCAGTCGGCTTGCTCGACGACGAACCCGATCCGCCCGTCGGATCAAGCCCTGGTGACGTCGAGCGACCGGGCGTAGGTCAGCCGAGGTGCCCCTGCAGGACCGCGAGCGCGTCGCGGAACTCGTCGCTGCCCGTGTCGATCGCGAACGCCGGCACGTCGACGTCCTCGCCCTCGGCCGCCTTCTCGCGCGCCTCCTTGATGTCGTCGGCGTTGTGCGGGATGTCGAGCGCGTCCTTGACGAAGTCCTCGAGCTGGTCGTCGGGCAGGGTGGCGATGGTGTTCAGCACCTCGCGCGGCGTCGTGCCGGCGGCCTCGGCGAGCGCCGGCAGCGTGCGCGCCATGCCCTCGAAGTCACCGTCGACGTCTCGCAGGCGGCCGGCGGCCGACTCGGGCAAGCCCGCCTCGCGCAGCGCGCCCTCGAGGAACTCGTCGGTGCGCTTCTCGTACTTCTCCTCTTCGCTCTCGCCGAAGATGCCGCGCGCGATGCTGCCGCCGATGGAGATGACGCTGCCGACCGCGAAGCCGATCGCCGCGCCCGGCACCGCGCCGACCCCACCCGCGAAGGCGCCGATGCCCGCGCCGATGGCCGCTCCCGCGAGGGGCGCTCCGGCGAGCGCCGCGCCCGCGACGTCGCCGCGCTGGATGGCCTGGTAGGTGTCGATGGCCGAGAAGCCGAGCCCGACGACGAGGCTCGCTTTGCCGACGGCGCGCAAGCCGACGCCGACGGCAGCGCGCGTCCCGGTCGCACCCGCGCCCAGCGACGACAGTCCGCCGATGAGGCCGGCCGATTCGACGGTGAGCTCCGCCGCCGCCTGTGCCCGATCGAGCCCGGAGTCGGCGGTGAACAGGCCGATGGCGGCGCCGCCGACGGCGAGCGCGCGCAGCGGACGCATGGCGCGCTCGAGCTGATGCTCTTGCAGGCCGAATTCGGCGCCGAGCTGCTGCACGCGCGCTTGTCCGGCGCTGCTCGCGAGGTCGAGGCCTTCGCGCGCGACCTGCGCCGCGGCCTGCAAGCTCGGGTCGGTGATGAGGTTCGTCGTGGCGGCCCCGAGGCCGGCGACGCCCGCCGCGGTGCCGACGAGCGAGAGGCGGCTGCGCGCGGCGATCTGATCGTCGCTGAGGCCACCATTGCGCGCCTCGATGGCGCCGAAGCGCGCGCTGATCACGCCGTCGACGGCGGAGGCGAGCTGCTCGCCGGCCTCGATGGGAGTGAGGTCTTCGCTGTTCGCCTCGATGTGCTGGACCTCGTCGCCGATGTCCGAGAGCGCGCCCTTCATCTCGGCGGCCACGGTGTTGGGGGAGACGTCGCCGAACGCGTCGGAGGCGCCCTGCACCGCGAGCGAGCGCTCCGCCGTGCGTCCATCGGCGGCGAGCTGGTCCATGCCGGAGACGGCGGCCTGCATGGTCGCGCTGGCCATGCCGTCCTGGAACGAAGCGGCCTCGTCCCCCTCGAGCGTGCGGCCGTATTCGTTCGCGCCCTGCAGCCAGGTGCGCTCCCCCTCGCCTTGACGGATGGCGGCTTCGCCGAGCGCCTGCTGGCCGGCCTCGGTGTAGACGAGCTCGGGCGCGCCGTTCATCACCTCGCGCGCCGCCTCGGCGGTCTTCTCGCCCTCGTCGTTGTCGATGGAGCGGATGTTGCTGTTCGGATCGTCATACGCGCGCAGCGCCGCGTCGGCGCCGTTCAGCGTCGAGGCGAGCGTGCCGCTGGCGTCATTGAAGCGGTCGAAGGTCTCGCTGTGCTCGGCGCGGAAGGCCTCCTCGCCGGCGGCGAGCTCGGACGGGCTGAAGGCCCCCGACTGCGACCACTGCTCCTTCACGCGCGCGAGATCCCCCTCGCGCGCGAGCGCGTCCTCCGACGCTGCGCTGTACTCCTCCTGCACGGCCTCGATGCCGTGCTTGGTCTTCTCGAGCGCGTCCTTGGCCGCGTCCTCCTTGCCCTGCGCCTGCAGGCTCTGCGCGAGCTCGACGCCGAACAGCGCGCCGTTGCCGTCGCGCACGGTGTTCTCGAGCGCGTCCTTCACCTCGCCGCGCAGCCCGTCGCCGTCCATGCCGGTGGCGACGCCGTCGCTGAGCGTGCGCGCGTGCTCGGGGCCGGCGAGCTCACCCGCCTGCGCGAGCTGATCGCTGAGCGCCTGCGCGTCGCCTTCGGAGAGGTCGTCGCTCGTGAGGCGCGAGCCGATCGCCTCTTGCGCCGGGCGCGTGCTCTCGAGCAGCTCGGCGCGGAATCGCGCGTCGTTCGTGCCGCCGAGCTCCTCGGTGAGCAGTTCGGCCGCGCGCTGCGGATCGCTCTCCCCGTTGATGCGCGTGGCCGCCTCGTTGACCTGATCGGTGCGCACCGCCGTGGCGACTTCGCCGGCTTCGCTCGCCGAGATGGCCGACTCGGTGCCGAGGATCTCGCGCTGCTTCGCGCCGGACAGCGACGCTACGTCCGCGGCCGTGCGCGCCTCCGCGGCGGCGGCGAAGGGGGCCGGATCGCCGGCGTTGCGCGCGGCCTCGTTGGCGGTGTGTTGCGCGTCGAGGACGGCCTGCGTGCTCTCGTGCGCGGTCTTGCGCGCGTCCGCGGCCTCGCCCTCGACGAGGCTCAAGTTGTCGCGCGCCTCGCGCACGGTCTGGTTCAGGGCTTGCCGCTGCTCGGGGGACGCGGTGTCGCGCGCCTGCTCGGCGTCGCTGAGCGCTTGCCTCGCGTCGTCGACGCGGCCATCGGCCGTGCGCACGGCGTCGTGCGCCTCGCGCGCGTCGTCTTGCAGCGGGCCGACGGCGTCCCTCGCCTCTTCGGCGGCGGCGCGCGTCTGTACACGCGTGACGTCGTGCTCGGTGAACGCGGCCCGCTCGCCGAGCACGGCCGACTGCTGCTCGGGCGTCGCCTTCGCGAGCTGCTCGACGTTCTCGATCTCGTTGGCGCCGGGGAACGGCTCGCTGCTGCCGGCGCCACGGGCGGCGCTGTTGGCGCTGCGCTGCGCGTTCAGGGCCTCTTCGGCCTCGCGCACGGCGGTGTCGGTGGAGGCCTGCGCCGTGCGCTCGGCTTCTTGAAAGGCGGTCTCCGCCTCGCTGGCGCGCTGCTCGAGCGGCTGGATCTCGCTGTGGGGAGCGTTCCGATCGCGCGCCGCGTTCAGCGCCCTCTGCGCCTCCTGGTGCGTACCGAACGCCGTGTCTGCCGCGGCGTTGTCGCGGTTGGCGGTGCGAGCGGCCTGCTGCGCCTCGGCGGTCTCCGTGTCGGCGGTGCGCTTGGTGCTCGCGGGTGCGCTGCGATCGAGCGCGTCCGGTGAGCCCCGGAAGCCGCTGAAGCGCTGCTGGGCCGCCCGGTCGCCGGCCGCGAAGCGCGCCCGAGATCCGCGCTGCAGATCCGCCGTCGGCTTCTGCTTCTGCTGCGCGGCGGCGGCCTCGGCCTTCTGTCGCGCCTGCTCGGCCTTGGCCTTCTCTTCGGCCGCTTTTGCCTTTGCTTCCGCTGCTTTGCGAGCAGCTTCGGCCTTGGCGGCGGCCGCGGCGGCGGCTCTGGCGGCGCTCGAAGACGAGTCGGAACGGACAACCATGACGCTCTCCCCGGAGACGGACGACGCTTGATTCTCGTCCGGGTCGTGCCTCGCGGTCCATGAATCCACATCGGACGATCATCCGTGGGACGCTCGCCCAGGTGCGAAACCTGCGTGAAGGTAGGACACGAACGTGCCAGAGAGGCGCGCATGGTCACGAACGAGCGCCCGCCGTCAGGCGACCCCGACCGCGGACAGGCCAGCGACGAGGAGCGCGTGTACGGCGTGCACGCGAGCCTGGCCGTGTTCCAGCACCGGCGCCAGGACATCCGCCGCGTCTACGTCGACGAAGCGCGGCTCCCGGACGTGAAGCCGCTCTTGCGCTGGTGCGCGCAGAACAGCATCGCCTACCACGTGGTCGGCCCCGAGAGCCTGCAGAAGGTCACCCGCTCGACGCACCACGAGGGCCTCTGTCTGCTCGCGCGCAAGCCCGCGTCCCCGCGCCTCGCCGACGTCGTCAGCGAGCTCGCCGCCGCCGAGGGGCCGGTGCGCGTGCTGCTGCTCGAGAACGTGCGCGATCCGCACAACGTCGGCGCGGTGCTGCGGACGGCCGCGCACTTCGGCGTACGGGCCGTGCTGCTCGCCGGCGAGAGCGCGCGCCGCTCTTCCGCGCTGCTGCGAACGGCCGAGGGAGGCGCCGAGACCACCGCGCTCGTGTCGGTGGACGATCCGCTCGCGGCGGCGAACGCGCTGCGCGAGGCCGGGCTCACGCTCGTCGCCACGTCGTCCCACGCGAGGCGCGCGCTCGACGACGAGGCGCTGCCGCCGAAGGTCTGCGTGCTGCTCGGCGCCGAGCGCGAGGGCCTGTCGAAGCCGCTCAGCGCGCGCGCACAAGCGCACGTCCGCATCGACGGCACCGGCGCCGTCGAGAGCCTGAACGTCGCCGCGGCCACCGCCGTGATCCTCGCGGATCTCTGGCGGCGCCGCGACGAACGCTCGCCGAAGCTCCCTCGCGCGAGCACGAAGACGAAGCCGGTCAGCGAAGCGGCGCCTCGGACCCCGGCGCCGCGCCCGTCGCCTGGCCCGAAGGGCTCGCCGGCGAAGCGGCGCCCTTCGCCTCGTCGAGGCCAATGACGCCACACGCGAGCCGCGCGCCGGCCGCGCCGTCGGGCGGCGCGGACGGATCGTTCCCCTTCCTGTGCACGACGACGGAGCGGCCGATGATGGAGCGCTCGCCGCTCAACGTCGCCTTGTCGAGGGTGGTGGCCTCTTGCGCGCTGCCCCGCTGGCCCTGCAGCTCACCTAGGTTGCCGGTGATGCCGGTGTCGGCCGGGGAGAAGCGGAAGTGCGGCCCGGCCGACGTCCCATCCGCGGAGGAGCAGTCGCCGTAGACGTGCACATGATAGGCGTGCTCGACGCCGGGCAGGCCGTTCACGCTCGCCTGCACGCGCACGCCCGACGGCGACTCCTCGAACGTGATGGTGCCTGTGACGTTGTTGCCCTCCGTGGGCTCGAGCACGGCGATGGCGCGGCGCGGACCCTCGGCCGCCTCGGCCGCCTTCGTCTCCTGCTCCTGCGCGGAGGGCGCCTTTGCCTCTCGCTGTTGCTCCTGCTCCTCGGCCGGGGACGACGACGGCTCGGGGGCGTTCTCGGCCACGGCGCTCGCGGCCACGATGCTCGCGCCGAGCGCCAGCGTGGTCAGGAACAGCGGCTTGCGCGTCATGAGGACTCTCCTTCCGGGGCGCGTCGACGGTGTGACGCGCTGACCCCTCGACGGAAGCAGGGGGCGTGCCCGCGCGCGAGACGCCCAAAGGCCGCGATCGCGCGCGCTCAGGCGTTCAACAAAAGCGCCCCAGCGTCGTGAGCAGCGCGTCGAGGTCGACGGGCTTGGCGAGCGCGGCCTCGGCGCGCACGTCCGGGTGGCCCGCGCTGCGGCGATCCGCCGTCAGCAAGATCACCGGCACGCGCGCGAAGCGGGGGTCGAGCAGCAGGCGCTCGCGCAGCTCGGCGCCGTCCATGCGCGGCATCATGAGATCGAGCAGGATGACCTTCGGCGCGAGCCCGGCCTCGAGCAGCTCTAGCGCCGCGGCGCCATCGCTCGCCGCCCGTGCTTGAAAGCCACACTGCAGCAGCACCTCGCACAGCGCCTCACGCACGTCGTGATCGTCATCGACCACGAGCACCGGGCCTCGCTCGCTCATCGGCCGCTCCCGGCGAGGGGCAGCTCGACGCGGAAGGTGGCGCCTCGCTCGGGCGCGCTCTCGACGCTGATGTGACCCCCATGCGCCTCGACGACCTCGCGCGAGATCCACAGGCCGAGCCCGAAGCCGCCGAAGTGACGAGAAGGCACCGCGCGCTCGAAGCGCTCGAAGATGCGCGCCTGATCCTCGAGCGGGATGCCGATGCCGTCGTCGCGCACGACGATGATCGCGCGCGCCTGCTCCGCGCGGAGCTCGATCTCGATGGGGCGCGCGCGCCCGTACTTGCAAGCGTTCAAGAGGAGGTTTTGCAGCACCTGCTCGATGCGCGTCCGATCCCAGCGGCCGGAGAGGGTCGCGGGGGCCGTGACCGTGAGCGCGCAGCCCGCGCGGCGCAGATCGGCGTCGCACATATCGACGACGTGGCGGCACAGCTCGACGAGATCCACCTCGCTGGTCTCGAGCGTCAAGCGGCCGCGAATGATGCGCGACACGTCGAGCAGCTCGGTGATGAGGCGCGCGAGCCGGTGCGTCTGTTGCGCCATCTTGCGCGCGCGCTCCTGAACCATCTCGACGCTGACGGACTGTTCGGGGAAGCGCACCATCGCCTGCAGCTGCAGGTGCAGCGCGGTCAGCGGCGTGCGCAGCTCGTGGCCGGCGATGCTGAGGAAGTCGTCGCGCACGCGCACGGCCCCCTGCGCCTCGTCGTACAGGCGCGCGGTGTAGAGCGCGAGCGCGGCGCGGTCGCCGACGTCCTTGAGCAGCGCCAGATCGTCGCGCGTGTAGCGCGTCCCCGGACCGCGAAAGAGCGTGAGCGCGCCGGTGGTCTGGTCGTGGGCCCGCAGCGGCACGACGAGGATGCCGCCGCCGGCGAAGCGCGCCTCGATCTGTTCGTAGGGTGGCGCGGGCCGCGAGCCGGGGGGACGCTGCTCGAGCGTCGGCAACAGCACCGGCTGCCCCGAGACGACCACCGCGCCGGTGACGCCCTCCCCGACGCGCAGGGGGCGCTCCTCGAGCACGCGCCAGAACAGAGCCTCTTCCTGCGGGCTCCGCGCCTCGAGCGCGACGGCGTCGAGGTGCGCGCCGTCCTCGGACACGAACGAGAGCACGCAGGCGTCACCGACGGTCTGCGCCACGAAGCGGACCACCGCCTGAACGAGACCGGACACGTCGAGGGCGGCGGCGGCGAAGGCCGCTGACGCGTCGGCCAGCACGGCGAGGTGTCGCGAGCGACGCTGGTTGTCCTCGCGCAGGCGGGCACGCTCGAGCGCGAGGCTCAGCTGGTGCACGACGGCGGCGTGAAAGCCTCGCTCGTCCGGTGGAGAGCGCCGGCTCGATCGCAGCGCGAGGGTCACGCCGCCGATGGCCTTGCCGTCGTGCAGCAAGGGCAGATGCACGAGGTTCGCGCCGCTCGCCCCACGATCGTTGACGTCGGCAGCGGAAGCTTCCGGATAACGCGCCTGCTTGGCGCGCACACACGCCGCCAACTCCGCGTCGCCCCCAATCGGCAGGGACAGCGGCGCCCCGTCGCCGAGAGCGCCAGGGCTCGCGGCCGCTCGCAAGAGCGCGCCCGCTTCGGGGTCGACGAAGTAGCAGCTGACCGTCTTCGCCTCGAGCGTCTCCTCGAGCAGGTTCACGGCGAGCTGCGCCACCTGCTCTTGCGTCTCCGCGTCCGCGAGGCGCTCGGTCACGCGCTGCAGGCGGGCGGCGCGCACGCGCGCGACGCGCTCGCTCTCGATCAGCATGGCGCGCTCGACCGCGCGGGCGCACTGGCGCGCCAGCGTGATGAGAAAGCCCTTGAGGTCGTCGTCGAACGCCGTGCTGCTCGTGAAGCTGATCGCGAGGGCGCCGACCGGGCCGAGATCGGCCTCGAGCGGCAGCGCGGCGATGGCTTGCGTGAGCGCGCCGTCCGCACGCTCGAGGTTCGGATAGGCGGCGAGGAGCTCCTCGCGGGTCGAGAGCCACTCGGGTTTGCCCGTGCGGGTGGCGACGATGACGGGCAGAGGCGTCGACATGGCCATGCGCGCCCGGCGGGCCGTCATCTCCGCCGGGAGACCGCGCGCGGCGGCGAGCCGCAGCGAGTCCGTCGTGTCATCGAGCACCGCGACGACGCCGGCGGCGAGCGGTTTGGCCGCGAACAGCTCGTCGAGGATCACGTTGGCCACCTCGTCGACGCTGTCGGCGTCCATGAGCGCGGCCGTCACGCGTTGCAGCACCGCCAGACGCCCGACGTCGGCGCCTGCGTCCCTCGCGGCGACGCGGCTGTCGGCCGCGATGGCGTGCTCGTCGTCCGGCTGCCAGCGGAGCAACAGGCCATCCCCCACCTTATGCGCCCACAGGAGCAGCTGCGCGTCGGCCGGTCCTCGAGCGTCG
Organism: uncultured Myxococcales bacterium; assembly: GCA_964388085.1. Classification (GTDB taxonomy): domain Bacteria; phylum Myxococcota; class UBA727; order UBA727; family CAYLZW01; genus CAYLZW01. Next base: position 21,775 of record CAYLZW010000017.1, read on the forward strand.
CTGAGATCGCGCCGCGCCGTGACACGGAGCTCGAGCGGTGCGCCGTCCTCGAGGCAACGCGCGAACGCGCTGATGACACGCGTGCGCTCGCCTGCGTGCAGGGCCGAGAGGAGATCCAAAGAACCCTGCGGTAGGGAGAAGAAGCGTCGCGCAGCGTCGTTCGCGTGCAGGGTCTCGAAGCCGCCGATGGCGCCGCGTTCGTCCCGCCGCACGCCGAGCAGCGCCGTCGGCAACAGCATCGCGTCGACGATGCTGAGCAGCTCTCGTCCGTTCGGGCGAGGAAGGGAACCCCAGCGGGAGGAGGTGAGGACCATACGATGGGAGCAAAAGGTAGCGCGGACGCCGGCGGCGATGTGCTCTTGCCGGCGCACGATGGTCTTGATGGCGCCGGCTGCAAAGAGGTTTTCGCCCGTGCGAATCCTGCGCGGTTGGCCTGCGTCGCCGGCCTGCGTCGCCGGCCTGCGCTCGTGACCGGCCGCTCAGCAGGAGCGCGGGCGTCAGGGGCGCGGGAAACAGACGCGGTTACGGCCCGCGTGCTTCGCTTCGTACAGGTATCGGTCGGCGGCGCCGATGAGCTCGTCGGGGGAGCGAATGTTTTCGCGCGGGCCCGACGCGATGCCGATGCTGACCGTCACGGGCAGGCGCTCTCCCTGCCAGAGAAAGGGCGTCTGCTCGACGCGCTGGCGCACGCGCTCGGCCATGATGAGCCCGCTCTCCGGCGGCACGTCGCGCATGATCACGCAGAACTCTTCGCCGCCGTAGCGCCCGAGCACGTCGTCACGCCGGACGCACGCCTGCATGATCTCCGACAAAAGCTGCAGCACGTGATCGCCGGCGAGGTGCCCCCAGGTGTCGTTGAGCTGCTTGAAGTGATCGGCGTCGATCATGGCGAGCGAGACGATGCGCTTGTGGCGATCGGCGTAGGCGATCTCCGTCGCGAGGGCCTCGAGCAGGTACTTCTTGCTGTACAGGCCGGTCAGCCCATCGCGCGTGGCCGAGTCGTACTGGTGCTGCTGGAACTTCTGCTCGAGCTCGTCCTGCCAGGCGAAGCGCAGCAGCGTCATGCGGCCGATCTGGATGCGGTCGCCGTCCTGCAGCTTGCGCTCGGTCGTGGGCTCGCCGTTGATGAAGGTGCCGTTGGTGCTGCCGAGGTCCGTCAGCCAGACGTCGTGCTCGCGCCACTCGATCTGCGCGTGGCGACGCGAGACGCCCTCCTCGGGGAGATGCACGGCGCAGTCGGGGGAGCGGCCGATGGCGAAGGGCGCGTCGTCGATGGTGTAGACGCGCCCGAGGCGCGCGCCGGACAGGGCCAACACGCTCGCGGTGCGTCGCTTCGCGCCCGCCATGACGGCGAGGCGTTGGATCTCCTCCGCGGAGATCGCGCCGGTCTGTGGGATGTCGTCGTCGTCAAAGGCCAAGCGGGGTCCAGGCGTTGGGACGGGTCGAGCATGTCCCGCGCCCCCACACAGGTAAAGCGAGCTGACAAGAGGAGCCTCGAAGCGAAACGGTGCGGTGCCTCGAAGTGACGCAGGCGTCCGCGGGGCCGGTCCCGCCGCGTCCTCGCGTCGTTCTTGCTGTCAGGGACACGCGTGCGCGCTGAGCCAGCGCGGCACGTCCTCGACCAGGAAGCGCGAGTGGCTCCTGCCCGGATCGCCATACACGCCGGGGCCGGGGAAGGGGCCCGCGGGCATGAGCAGGTGATCCATACCCGCTACGACCACGACGTCCGCGTCGGGCAGATGGGCCAAGGCGCGCTCCATGGGCGCTGCCTCGGTCTCGTCGAGCACCTGCAGGTCGTCGGCACCAAACACGGCGAGCACGGGCAGGTCGAGCTTCGCGAGCGCCTCCGCGGGCGATCGATCGAGGTGGCTCTTCAGCCACGCGTTGCTGCTCGCGGCGGCCGCGCTCTGCGCCAGCTCGACGTCGCGGCCCGAGCGCAGCAGCTTGAGCTGGGCCTCTTGCCGCGAGCGGGCCGTTTCAATCTCTCGCTCGCTGGCGCCGCTCGCGCGCAGGAAGGCGAGGAGCTGATCTTCGAGGACGGCGAACAGCTCGCGCGCGGGGCTCGCCAGCAGCACGAGGCCGCGCACGCTGTCCCGCTCGCGCAAGGCGAGCTCGGGCGCGAGCATGCCGCCCTCGCTGTGGCCGACGAGGAACAGACAACGGCCGTCGACCTCGGGGCGCTCCCGCAGCGCGCGCAGGGCTGCCTGGGCCCGCCGCAGGAGCTCGTCCGCGCTCGGGACCGCAGGGCGCTCGCCGTTCACTTCGTCGATACCAGGCTTATCGTAGCGGAGCACTGCGAGCCCCTGCGCCGACAGCGCCCCCGCCAGCCGCCGGTACATGTCGAGCGCGAGGCCGGGGACGTTGCCGTCCACGTCGACGGGACCCGAGCCGGGCAGCAGCAGCACGCCCGGCAGCGGCCCGGCCGCGCGCGCGGGGAGCGTCAGAGCGACGTCAAAGGCGCCGAAGGCGTCCTCGAGCAGCCAGCGGGCCTCGCGCACGCCGGCGGGCAAGGGCGGCCTCGGCGGGGGCGGGACGTCGGTCCCCGCCAGCAGCGCGCGGTGGCCACCCGACAGCCCCTCCACGGCGAGCAGCGCGCCCGCCTCGTCGGTGACGAGCCCGACGCCGGACGCGGCGGTGAAGGCGAACCAGCGCCGCGCCGGCAGGCGGCGGCCGTCGCGCTCGACGACGAGGGCGCCGCGCGGCTCGATGCGCATGGGCAGGGCGCTCCCGCTGGCCACGTCGAGGAAACGCACAGAGACGGCGCCGTCGCCTGCCAACAGGCGCGGGGCATGCCGCCACCACGACGACAGCGACGCTCCGAGGGTGGGGGCGGCGAGGCTCGCCCCGACGCCGAGCAGGTCGCGCGCGCCGCGCTCGAGCCGCGCGCTCTCGACGGCCACGCCCGCGCGCGTGCGATGACGCCAGGATCCCGTCAGCGACGTCAACGAGGCCTGCCGCCAGCTCTGGCCGGCCACGGTGATGAGCTCGATGCCGTCGTCCCCGAGGAGCACGCGCTGCTCGAGGCCCGCGTCGAGGCGCACCCGCTCGCTCAGAAGGCCGGCGCCGAGCGAGGAGATGCGCGCCTGTCCGGCCGGCGCACCCGCCTCGTCGAGCAGCACGAAGGAGGCTCGCGCCTCGCCGACGGGGGCCGCGGGCGGGTTGCAGGCGCTCGCCAGCAGCGGCAGCAGCGCGAGCGCTCGTTTGCCCACCGCGGCGCGCCTCACACCGGCCTCCGCGCGAACAGCGCGGCGGTGCCCGCCAGCAACAGCGCGATGACGACGACGGTGACGGCGACGGCGGGGAGCGGATGGGCGACGCGCCCGAGCACGATGTCCGACGCGGCGCCGCCGAGGCCCGCCGGCGAGTAGCGCGCGAGGCTCGGCGCGATGCCGAGGATGCCGAGCAGCGCCATGCCGCCGATGCCGAGCGCCGCGGCCCCGCCGGCGCCGCTGAACAGCGCGCTGCCGAAGAGCGTGAGCGCCAGATAGAAGAGCAGCTGCAGGTACAGGAGCGCGTTGACGGCGAGGAAGGCCGGGAGGTGCAGCGCGCCGAAGAGCGCGACCGTGTAGGCGAGGCAGCCCGCCGCCGCTATCACGGTTCCGAAAGCGTAGAGGAGCGCCGGCACCCAGAGCTTCACGAGGAGAAAGGCGCGCCGCCCCACGGGCCGGGACAGCACCGCCGCGGCGGTGCCGCTCTTCCGCTCGCCCGCGAGCGTGCCCATGCCGGCGAGCACCACGAGCAGCGGCAGCAGGCCGAAGTTGCCGAGGTATTGCATGAGCGCGTCCCTCGTCGTGGGCGCCGCGGTCATGAGGATCTCGGCGCCGCCGAGCTCGTCGGGCGGGATGGACTCGAGCAGGCGCGGCAGGGCGTAGGCGAGCAGCGGCGAGACGAGCCCCACGACGAGGAACGCGAGCGCCGTGACGAGCAGACGGCGGGTGCGCCAGTGCTCGAGCAGCTCCTTCCTGGCGAGCAGCAAAGAGACCCTCATGACGCGGACTCCACGAGCGACAGGAAGGTCTCTTCGAGCGTCGGCTCGACGGGCACGAGCTTGACGAGCGCGAGCGGGTGCGCGGCGATGAGCGCCGGCAAGGCGCGCGCCGCGGCGTCGGCGTCCGTGAGCGCGAGGCGCAGGCGGAGCAGCCCATCCTCGACGTCCTCGCTCGGCGAGAGCCGCTCCAGGCGCTCGAGCCAGCCTTCGCGCTCGAGCGCGAGCACGAAGGCCTCCTCGTCGGCGGGCCGCCGCTCCGCCGCGCCGTCGCCCGCGCGCACGTGCAGCTCGAGGGCCGGGCGCAGGAAGCGGCGCTTCAGCGAGGCGAGCGGCTCATCGACGACGATGGCGCCCTTGTGGATGACCGTGACCCGATCCGCGATGCGCTCTATGTCGGCGAGGATGTGCGTCGACATGAACACCGTGGCGCGCTGACCGAGCGCGCGCACGAGGCCGAGCAGCTCCGCTCGCCCGACGGGATCGAGGGCCGACACGGGCTCGTCGAGCAGCAACAGCTCCGGCGCGCCGAGCAGCGCCCGCGCGAGGCCGAGGCGCTGGCGCATGCCGCCCGAGTAGCCGCCCACCTTGCGGGAGAGCGCGTCCGCGATGCCGAGCTCGGCGGCGAGCGCTCGCCCCTGCTCGTTCGCCTCCTTTCGCGAGAGCCCGACGAGCGAGCCGTGGAACATCAGCTCTTCGAGCCCCGTCATCCAGTCGTAGAACGCCGGGTGCTGCTGCAGGTAACCGATGCGCCGCCGCGGGGACACGCGCTCGGGGCCGACCGGCTCGCCGAACACCTCGACGACGCCGGCGCTCGGCTGGAAGAAGCCGTTCACGAGGTGCATGGTGGTCGACTTGCCGGCGCCGTTTACGCCGAGGAAGCCGAACACGCCCGGGCCCGTGATGCTGAGCTCGACGCCACGCAGCGCTTCGACGTCGCCAAAGCGCATACACAAGCCGCTCGCGCGAATGGCGGGCGGGCTCATGCGCGCTTCCGGCCCGCGAGGAACCAGGCGATCCAGCCTGCAAAATTCACCAGCACGATGAGCAGCACCCAGAGCACGCGGCTCTCTGCGCGCACCTCTTGCCGTGGCGTTCTGGCGACGGAGATCAGCGCCGCGATCTTGCCGATGAGCTCGATGACGACGAGCGGCAAGAGGAGCAAGAGCAGTCGCGTCTGTTCGGTCAGGCCTTCCATGCGGCGACATCTTGCATCTCGCCTTGTGCGACGCCAGCCGGTGCATCCCCTGACGCCGGCTTCGATGCGCTTGGCAGGGAGGCCAAGCGAGCCTGGACCCTGGCGGCGTGCATCGGTAACCATGGGGCGTGAAACGACACAGAAGCTCCTTCAGCCATCGTCCGCAAAAGCGTGGCAGCGCGAGCGTCAAGATCGCGCTCGCCATCCCCGTCGCCGCGGGGATCGCGTTCCTCGCGCTCGTGGCCACGCGATCGTCTCCGCCGCCGAGCGTCGACATTACGCTCGAGCGCGAGGCCATCGGCCCGAAGAACGGCATCACCGTGCGCGTGGCGGAGGCCGAGCGCGGGCTGACGTCGCTCAAGGTGGAGCTCGTGCAGGGCGCGCTGACCAAGCTGCTCGACGAGCGCAGCTTCACGGCGCGCGAGCCCTGGGCCTATTGGGGCGAGATGACGACGGAGCACGTCACCGCCGCGGACATCGGTAAGGACGCGATCCCCGAGCTCGTCGAGGGCGAGGCCATCGTACGCGTGACCGCCGGCCGCGCCGGCAACTGGCTGCAGAGCCCTGAACCGGTCGTCGTCGAGCGCAAGCTGCCCGTGCACCTGACGCCGCCGCTCTTGCAGCCGCTCTCGGAATTCATCTACGTGGCGCAGGGCGGCGTCGAGGTGGTCGTCTACCAGGTAGGCGAGAGCTCGGTGCGTGACGGCGTCGAGATCGGCGACTGGTTCTTCCCGGGCTATCCGCTGCCGAAGGGCGGCGAGCAGGACCGCTTCGCGCTGTTCGCCGTCCCCTACGACACGGACGACGTCTCGGGCCTGCGCCTCGTCGCCGAGGACGCGCTCGGCAACAAGGCCGTGCGCACGAGCTTCATCCACAAATTCATCCCGCGTCCGCTCGGCACCGACACCATCTCGCTGAACGAGAAGTTCATGACCAAGGTGGTCGAGGAGATCCTGCCGCGCGCCAAGCTGCCCGACAGAGGCGATCTGCTCGCGAACTATCTGCAGCTGAACGGCGATCTTCGTCGCAAGAACGCGCAGGCGCTCAAGGACCTCGCGAAGAAGTCGACGCCGGCCTTCCTCTGGAAGGAGGTCTTTCTGCCCATGAAGAACGCGGCGGTGAAGGGCTCCTTCGCCGACCGCCGCACCTATGTGTTCGCCGACAAGCCCGTCGACACCCAGGACCACCTCGGCTTCGACCTCGCCTCGATCACGCGCGCGCCCATTCAGGCCGCCAACGACGGCAAGGTGGTGATGGCCGACTACTTCGGCATCTACGGCAACTGCGTCGTCATCGATCACGGCTATGGGCTCATGTCGCTGTACGCGCATCTCTCCGCCATCCAGGTGCAGGAAGGCCAGAGCGTGACGCGCGGCCAGGAGATCGCGCGCTCGGGAGCGACCGGGCTCGCGGGCGGCGATCACCTGCACTTCACGACGCTCTTGCAAGGCCTGGCGGTGACGCCGGTGGAGTGGTGGGACGAGCACTGGATCGAGGATCGCCTCAAGCTCAAGCTCGGCGACGCGCTCCCCTTTCAGTGACGCGCGGCGGCGAGCCGGCAGCGCGCTAGCCACCGACGAGCGCGGCGACCCAGAGCGCGCCGACGAGCGCGCAGGTGCCGTCGCGGCGCGGCGGGTCGAACGGTGGCGCCGCTAGATGCGCGACGACGGCGACCAGCCCCACCGCGCTGCCTGCGAGCAGGGCCTCGCCGGGGCCCGCCGACGTCGACAACGCCGAGACGCCGGCGCCCGCCGCGAGCGCGAGCAAGAGCGGCCGTGCACCGCCACGCTCGGCGAGCAGCGTCGTGCCCGCGCCCCAGACCAACAACAGCAGCGTCGCGTAGCCGACGGCGCGCAGCGCCCCGCCGGCGGAGTAGAGCGCGCCGCCGATCGCTCCGGAGAGCACCACGAAGACGGACAGCGCCACGAGCGTGGCCCGCAGCGCCCAGCGCGCCGAGCCGCTCTTGAACGAGCCGTCCAGGAAGGCGACGCCGCCGGCGGCGGTAGCCACGAGCAGCGGCGTGTCCATGACGCCGAGCGGGGCCGCCGCGCGGTGCAGCGCTACCAGGGCGAGCGCGTAGGCGAGGGCGACCGCCAGCGCCTCTTCGGTGACCGACGGGCGAGCGGCGCGCTGCCGCCGCCACCACAAAAGCGCGACGACGCCGCCGATCGCGGCGACGGGTAACGCGACGAGGAAGATGGGGTCGATCATGGCGATCTCCCGCGTTGCAGGGCGGGGGCCATGTCGCGTCGCCCCCGCTGCACGCTCCGCGCGGGCGGCGTCGACGCGGAGCGTGGCCGGAACGTCGGCGTGGCATCGCATGCGCCTCGCTGTGGCGTGCTGCACCCAAGGGGCGGGCAGGAGGGAGCGTCGCGAGAGAAGGCGGCTCGTCGTCGCGCGGCCCGGCGAGGTGGCATAGGGCGTGGTGGCGCTGGCGCATGAAGCTACAGCGCATCACCTCGGCGGGCCTCGCCCATCACTCGTACTTCATCGCGAACGGCAACGAGGCCGTGGTCATCGATCCGCGCCGCGACATCGACGTGTACCTGCGGCTCGCCGCGCAGCATGAGGTGCGCATCCGCTTCGTGCTCGAGACGCACCGGAACGAGGACTACGTCATCGGCTCGCCGGCGCTGTCGCGCTACGCCGGCGCCGAGGTGCTCCACTCGTCGCGGCTCGCGTTCGGCTACGGCTCCGCCGTCGATGAGGGTGACGAGGTCTCCATCGGCCCGCTGCGGCTCAGCGCGCTCGCGACGCCGGGCCACACCGACGACAGCCTCACCTGGGCGCTGCGCGACACCGCCACCGGCGCCTCGCCGCTGTTCGCGTTCACCGGCGACGCGCTGTTCGTCGGCGATACGGGGCGCACGGATCTCTATGGCGCGCGCGCGCGCGACGCGAACGCCGAGCGCCTGTACGAGAGCTTGTTCGACAAGATCCTGCCCCTCGGTGACGACGTCATCTTGATGCCCGCCCACGGCGGCGGCTCCGTCTGTGGTGCTGCCATCGCGGACCGGGAGCTCTCGACGCTCGGCTACGAGCGGCGCCACAACCCCCGCCTGCAGGTGCGCGAGCGCGCGCGCTTCATCGCCGAGCGGCGAGAGGAGCAGCTCGTCCGGCCGCGCTACTTCGAGCGCATGGAGGTGTGGAACCAGCAGGGCTCGATGCCGCTGTTCGCGCACGTGCCCGTGCCCCCCTCGCTCTCGCCGGCGGAGCTCGTCGAGCGGGCGGCGGCCGGCGCCGCCGTGGTCGACTGCCGCGCCCCGCAGGCCTTCGCCGGCGGACACATCCCGGGCTCGTACAACGTGTGGCTCGCCGGGCTCTCCAGCTACCTCGGCGCGCTGCTCTCGCCGGACGAGCGCGTGCTGCTGGTCCTCCCCGAGCAGGCCGACGTGGAGGAGGTCACGCGGGAGCTGCTGCGCATCGGCTTCGACGACGTGTTGGGCTTTTTGCGCGGCGGCTTCGAGGCCTGGCAGAACGAGGGCCGCGAGGTCGAGCGCGCCGGCACCATCGACACCCATGAGCTGCGCGCCCGCCTGGCACGCGGCGATGACTTGCACCTCCTCGACGTGCGCAAGCCGGCGGAGTGGCAGGCCGGCTCCATCCCGGGCGCGCAGCGCATCTTCGTCGGCGACCTCGAGGAGCGGCTCGGCGAGGTGCCGCGGCGCAGCACCATCGTGACGCAGTGCTCGACGGGGAACCGGGCCGGCATCGCCACCAGCGTGCTCAAGCGCCACGGCTACCGCGACGTCGTCACCTACCTCGGCGGCTACCGGGCCTTCGCCAATGCGCGTTGAGCGGCGCGCAGGGTCTCGCGCCGGCGCGCGCTCGGCGTCGTCGCGCGGTCGCTCAGGGACGGCGTCCGCGCGGCGCGCGAGCGTACCGAGCGCCCGCCGTTTTCCTCACGCCACACCGCGCCCGATCGGCGTCTCCGCCCCGTCCGCGCGCGCGCGATGTGCGGCGAAGGCGACCAGGAGCGTGGCGCCGAGCACGAGGAGCGTGCCGAGGATGGTGTGCAGGGCGATTCGCTCCCCGAAGAAGAGCGCGCCCCAGGTGGCGGCGAAGGCGATCTGCACGTAGCCGACCGCGGTGCCCGGCCCGGCGCGGACGAGCGCGAGCCCGCGCGTCATGTGCACCTGGGCGATCTGCGTCGTCACCCCGATGGAGAGCAGCCAGAGCCACTCGAGGCCACGCGGCCAGACGAACACCGGCAGCACGAAGGGCAGCGACGCGGGCACGGCCACGAGCGAGAAGTAGAAGACGATGACCAGCGGGTGATCGAACTTTCGCAAGTGTCGAACCGTGGTATATGCGCCGGCCGCGGCGAGGGAGCCGGCGAGCGCGGCGGCCAGACCGAGCGGCGGCAGCCCGGCGCCCGCCCCGAACAGGAAGCCCGGTCGCGCCACCAGCACGACGCCACAGAGCCCCACGAGCAGCGCCAGCCAGAGCAGCCTTCCCATGCGCTCCTTCAGCACCAGCGCGGCGAGCACGCCGGTGAACAGCGGGTTCAGGTAGTGGATGACCGTGACCTCGGCGAGCGGCAGCGTCGTCACGGCGTAGAAGAAGCAGACGAGGCCGACGAAGCCAAGCAGCCCGCGCAGCAGCAAGAGGGGCTTGTTGTGCCCGAGCGGCGAGAGCCCCGCGCGCCAGACCAGCGCGGCGCTGATGACGAGCGTGACGACGCCCCGCGCGAGCACCATCATGGAGCTCGGCAGGCGCTCGCCCGCGAGCTTCACGAACAAGCTCATGAGGCTGAAGAACAAGGCGGCGCTCAACAGGTAGGCGATGCCGCGGTGCATGACGTGGTGTTCATACACGAGAGCCGATCCGCAACCCCTCCGGGGGCATGCGATCGGCTCTCGTGCGCGCGCGCCTCGCGGACGCGCTCGTCGACGCTTGTGTCGTCGACGCTTGTGCCCTCGACGCTCAGTCGCCGGTGATGGGCGCCTTTCGCAGCGCCTTCAACGGGACGGCGGGCTTGAGCACCGCTCCGTTCGGCAGCCGGCCGTTCAGGCGGGAGCGCAGGCGCGGCTTCGCGGCGCGCGGCTCTTCGCTGCTGCTCTCGGCGGTGCCCGCGGCCTTTGGCTCCTCCTTCGGCGTCTCCTTCGCGGCGCCGGCCTTGTCGTCGGCCGGCTTGGCGGACGCCGCCTTCACGTCGGGCGTGGCGCTCGCCGCCTTGGAAGGCTCGCCCGGGACGAGGCCGTTCGGCAGCGCGGCGACGGGCTTGGGGTTCGGGAGGCGCGCGAGCTGCCAGCAGAAGTGAGCGACGCCGGCGTGGGACGCCGAGACCTGGATCTCGAGGTCACCGGGCTTCCCGCTCGCGGCCGGCTCGAGGCGAACCTTGTCGAAGCCGGGCTTGCGCACGCGCTGGGTCTTCGCGCGCTCCTGCCCGTCGATGCGCAGCGTGATCTGGACGGGCGCCGCCTCCTTCACGCCCGCGGCCGCGCCGGCGAAGGCGTGACGGAGCTCGAGCGGCTGGGTCGCGATGCCCTTCAGCTTCGTCGTCACGACGCCGCCCTCGACGGGATGCTGCCACACACAGACCTCGTCCTTGCCGCCCACCTTCAGCACCTGCGGACCGACGTAGACCCAGCTCTCCTGGTTCGGGCAGAGGTGCCGCTTCTTGGACGCGTTCCACTTGCAGGCGACCGTCTTGCCGTCCTTGCCCGTGACGCTCACCTCGGCCTTGGCGACGACGCCCTCGAGCCACGGATCCTTCGGCAGGTCCTTCGGCGGCGCCTTCTCGCTCTTCTTCGGCGCGGGCTTGCTGCTCGGCGGCGTGCAGCCGCTGGCGAGCAGCGCACCTCCCGCGAGCGTGAGCGACAGTCCGAGGCTGAGGCGAAGGGCGAGGGAGCCAAAGCGTGACATGAGTCCTCCGAGCGCAGTGTCGTCGACGCGGAGGCTTGCGGAATTCGTCCTGCAGGGCAAGGCGGCGCCGTCGTCGTCGTCGGGCGGAGGCGCCGAGCGCGGTCCCATGAGCCGCCGCCGGGGGCGAGCAGGGCAGGACTCGAGCAGGACCAGCGCAGGAACCAGAGCAGGAACCAGAGCAGCGAGCCCAGCGCTACCATGCGATCCCGGAGAGCCGGAACGGCGCGACCGTCCGCCGGTCGCCGAGGTGCCTGTATGCGAATCGCGCTCTGCTCGGACGAGCCCTACGCGGTGCACGCCACCATCGCGCAAGAGCTCGAGCGCCGCGGCCACGAGGTCGTGCGCTTTGGTGCGCTCGACAGCGGCGCCTGTGAGCCCTGGGCCGACGTCGCCGAACAGGCCGCGCTCGCCGTCGCGCGCGGTGAATGTGACGAGGGCGTGCTCCTGTGCTGGACGGGGACCGGCATCAGCATGGCCGCGAACAAGGTGCCCGGCGTCCGCGCGGCGCTCTGCTCCGATCCGGGCACCGCCCGCGGCGCGCGCGTGTGGAACCACGCCAACGTGCTGTGCCTGTCAAACCGCACGCTCTCGGACGACATGGCGAAGGAGATCCTCGCCGCCTGGTTCGACAGCGACGTCGGTGACGAAGGTGACGCGGGCGTAGCGAAGCTCGCCGCCCTGGACGCACGCTACCGTCGCCCCTGACGCCGCGCGCGCGACGACGACCGCGAGGCTCAGCCTGGTGACGACGCGGACAGCCCGATCGGGCAGCTCACGCCCGTGCCGCCGAGCCCGCAGTAGCCGTTCGGGTTCTTCGCCAGGTACTGCTGGTGGTACTCCTCGGCGAAGTAGAACGGCGGCGCCGTGGCGATCTCCGTCGTGATGGCGCCGTAGCCCGCGCGCTCGAGCTCCGCCTGGAAGCGTTCGCGCGAGGCCTCCGCCGCTCGTCGCTGCTCGTCGCCGTAGACGTAGATGCCCGAGCGGTATTGCGTGCCGGCGTCGTTGCCCTGCCGCATGCCCTGGGTCGGATCGTGGCTCTCCCAGAACAGCCGGAGGAGATCGTCGTAGCTCGTCTCGCGCGCGTCGAAGAGCACGCGCACGACCTCGTTGTGACCGGTCTGTCCGCTGCAGACCTCTTCGTACGTCGGGTTCGGGGTCAGCCCGCCGGCGTAGCCCGCCTGCGTCGAGACCACGCCGGGTGCCTGCCACAGCTTGCGCTCGGCACCCCAAAAGCAGCCCATGCCGAACATCGCGACCTCGAGCCCCTCGGGGAACGGGCCCTGCATCGGGCCGCCGCTCACGAAGTGACGATCCGGGATCGCGAACGCGGGCGCGTCCCGGCCGGGCAGCGCCTCGTCGGCCGATGGCATCGTGAGCTTCTTCTTGGCAAAGAACATGGCGGCCTCCTCGGGCATCGGTGCGGAAGCTTATCGTCCTCGTGGCCGGCGGCGCAGGTCCGCGGCTCTGTGCGATGGGGCGCAAGGGGGCTCGCGTCCCCGTGCGCCGGCGTCTACAGACGCCCGCATGGCGCAGGTCTCCGCGGGTCTCCTGATGTTCCAGCGCGACGCGTCCGGCGCGCTGCGCGTCCTCGTCGTCCACCCGGGCGGCCCCTTCTATCGGAACAAGGACCGAGGGGTGTGGTCCGTGCCGAAGGGGCTCCTCGATCTCGACGAGGATCCGCTCGCGTGCGCGCGCCGCGAGTTCCAGGAGGAGCTCGGGCAGCCCGCGGGGGACGGTCCCTTCCTGGCGCTCGGCGAGGTGGTGCTGAAGAGCAAAAAGCGCGTGCTCGCGTGGGCCGTCGAGGGGCACGTCGACACGGAGCGCATCGCGAGCAACACCTTCGAGCTCGAGTGGCCGCCCCGCTCGGGCAAGCGCGCGAGCTTCCCCGAGGTGGATCGCGCCGCGTTCGTGTCGCCGGACGAGGCCAAGGTGCTGCTGAACCCCGCGCAGGCCCCCCTCGTGGACCGGCTGCTCGAGCTGCTGGCGCGGTGCTGAACAATCTGCCTCGCTCGCCGCGCGGTGCGAAGCCCCATGACACGAGCGCCGCGACGCACCCGCGAATCAGGCAGCCCTCGTCGAGAGACCCGCACGAGTCGATCCCATCGATGCGATAAAGAGGCGCTCGTCAGGCTGCTGAAAAACACCCTTGCGGCGTTTTTCAGCAGCCTGCTACAGCGCGCTCAGCATGACTGACGACACCATCGCCGGCGGCGCGCCGGATGAGCTCTGGAGCGTCCTCTCGGGCGACAATCGGCTGCGCGCGCGCGTGGCGCGGATCACGAACGTGGCCCGCGAGGTCGCTCGTCGCCAGCACGCCGGACGCCTCGCCGCCACCGCCCTCGCGCGCGCGACCGCCTGCGCCGCGGTGTTCCCGCTCGACGACGGCAAGCTCGATCTCGTGTCGCTGCAGTTCACCGGCGGCGGCCCGCTCGGCGGGCTCTTGCTCGAGCATCGACACCCGGGCGCCTTGCGAGGCTACGCGCAGCGGCCCGAAGCCGAGCCGCGCACGCCGCTCTCCTACACGCGGCACGGCGTCGGCCTCGGCCTGTTGCCCGGCGGATCGCTGAGCGTCGTGAAACAGGACGGTCACGGCCGCTACACCGTCGGTCGGGTGGCCCTGCGCAGCGGCGCGATCGACGACGACGTCGAGGCGTACTTTCAGGGCAGCGAGCAGGTGCCGACGCGCGTGTTCGCCGCCGCCTCTGTCGACGAGCGAGGCCACGTGCGCTCGGCCGCGGGCGCGCTCGTGCAGGCGCTGCCCCCCGGCACGCCCGAGGACATGGAGCGCGTCGGCGCCCCCACGCACGACGACGCTGAAGATCTGGACGCGCTGCTACGCGCCGTGCTCGGCGGCAGCGACTATCGCGTGCTCGAGCGTCGCCCGCTCCGCTTCCACTGCGAGTGCAGCAAGGAGCGCGTGACGAGCAGCCTCAAGCTCCTCGAAGAGAGCGAGCTCGCCGACATGTTGGCGACGGACAAGGGCGCCGAGGTCACCTGTCGCTTCTGCGCCGAGCGCTACGTCGTCAGTGAAGGGGAGCTCGCCGACCTGCTCGAGGAGCGCCGGCGAGGACCGGCCGAAGGCGTCGGTTGACGTCGTCCGGTCACGGCACGAGGCGCGCTCAAGGACAGAAGGCCGCGTCGAGGGCGCGCGCGAACGCGTCCGGCGTCGGGCGCTTCAGCGGATCCTTCTCGACGGCCGCGAAGGCCACCTCGTCGAGCGCGGGCGGCAGATCGGGGCGCAGCGTCGAGAGCGCGGGCGGCTTCTTGTACAGGTGCATGGCGGCGACCGTCGTGTCCTCGTGCTCTAGCGTGTCGAAGGGAGGCGCGCCGGTGAGCATCTCGTACAGCAGCATGCCGAGGCTGTAGACGTCGGTGCTGCCGGTCGCCTCCTTGCCCTCGAGGCGCTCGGGCGCCGTATAGGAGAGCGTGCCGATGATGCCGCCCTTCGCGCTCCCCGCGCTGCTGCGCTCGGGCGCACGGCGGGCGTCGCGCACGAGGTGAGCGATGCCGAAGTCGAGCACCTTCACGACCTCGCCGCGCTTGTCCTTGTGCAAGAAGATGTTGCCGGGCTTGATGTCGCGGTGAATGACGCCCGCGGCGTGCGCCTCAGAGAGCGCGTCGGCGATCGGGCGCATGATCTCGCGCACGCGCGCCGGCGCGAGCTGCTTGTGCCGGTGCAGCTCCACGGCGAGGTCGTTGCCGGTGAGCAGCTCCATGACGAGGTAGGCGATGCCGTCGAGCGTGACGCCGAAGTCGCTCACCAGCACCGCGTTCGGATGGATGACGCGGCAGGCGGACACCCCTTCGTCCCGGAAGCGGGCCAGCGCGTGCTCGTCGGTGCCGAGCTTCAGGACCTTCACCGCCACCGCGCGCTCGAGGTCGACGTGGCGCGCGCGCCAGACGACGCCATCGGCGCCGCTGCCGATGACGGACTCGAGCCGATAGCGCGCCTCGAGCACGCGTCCCTCGATGACACGCGGCGGCTCGCGCAGGGAGCTGCCCGTCTGGCTCGCGAGCGCCGCCGCGCCAGGAGCGCGCGCCGACATGCCATGGTCGACGTGCAGGCGGGCCTCGATGCGCGCCAGCAGCACCTTGAGGTCGAGCGGCTTGCTCACGTAGTCGTTGGCGCCGAGCGCGAGCGCGCGCACCACGTCGTCGCTGCCGCTCTTCGCGGTGGCCATGATGACGGGCAGCTCCTGGGGGCCGTAGGTCTCGCGCACGCGGCGCAGCACCTCGAGGCCGCTCTTGCCCGGCATCATCTCGTCGAGCAGAACCAGATCGAAGCGCGCCTGCGTCAACTGCCGCAGCGCCTCGTCGCCGTCCTGCGCGGCCGAGACCGAGAAGCCGGCGTGCTCGAGGCGCGTGCACAGCATCTTGCGGATGGCGTCGTCGTCCTCCACCACCAGCAAACGCGCCCGCGATGACGGCGTCGCCGAGGGCTCGCTCACGAGGATGCCTCGGCTCGCTGCAATGACGTTCGCTGGCTGGGAGGCATCACACGCGTCATAGCGGGGCACGGCCGGGTTTGGCGAGCGCTCACGGCGAGCAGGCGTCCCGAAGCACGCGGATGCTGCCATCTCTCGCCTGCAACACGTCGCCCGCCATCAGCGCCTTCCCGCGCGCTTGCAGGGTGAACGATCTCTCGTCTCCCTGTGTGATGACGAAGTCGTACAGCTCCGGCCCACCGGCCGGGTCCGCCTCGAGCAGCGCGGTGTCAGCGGCGTAGCGGCCGTTCTCGTCGTGATACGCGCGCTGCGCCGTGACCAACGTCTGCAGCCTGGCGAGCGCCCGCTTACGCCAGGCGGCGCAGGCTCGTGCGCTCTCCTCGGTCAACGCGCGCTCCTCGTCGGCGCTCGGCGGCTGCTGGCGGAGGCGCTCGGCCCAGCGCTGCTCGAGCTCGCCCGTCATGCCGGCCGGCAGCTCGATGCCGACGAGCACGAGCGAGAGGCCGCGGCGCTCGAGCGTCCAGCGGCCGACGATCTCCTCCCCGCGCGTGACCTCGACGACGGCGGAGGACACGCTCGTCCAGCGCGCGCGGCTCGGCTCGAGCGCGACGTCGGCGGCCATGAGCTCGAACAGCGTCTTGGGCGTCACCAGCCCATCGACCAGCGCTCCGACGTAGCGGCTCACGATCATGCCGAGGCGGGCGTCCGGCTCCGCGCGGTGGAAGCTGTCGAGCAGCTGGTGCTTCAGGTCCTCACGCAGCGCGTCGAAGTCCACCAGGGCGCGGAGTGCTTCTGCATCCCCGTCCGCGACTGCCGTCTCGAACGCGCGCGCCGCGCGAGCGGGGAGAGTGGCCGCGTAGATGGCTCCCGTCACGACGAGGAACAGCGCGATGAGCGCGAGCGCGTAGCTCGTGGTTCGGGACATGGCCGAAAGTACACCAAGCACGAGAGGCGCACGCCGATCGGACCGACGCCCCACTTTCCCTCGCCGCAGCGACTGCTAAGAGGCGCTCGCCCTCGCTTGGAGGCGGCATGGCGTACGCGCACCCGGAAGCGCTCGTGGAGACCGAGTGGGTGGAGCGACATCGCTCACGCAGGGACGTGCGCCTCGTCGAGGTGGACGTCGACGCCTACTCGTACGACGAGGGGCACATCGCGGGCGCGCTCTCCTGGAGCTGGACGCACGACCTCTGTGATCCGGTGCTGCGCGACATCTTGAACGCCGAGCAGCTCGAGGCGCTGCTCGATCGTGCCGGCATCGCTAACGACACCACCGTCGTCCTCTACGGCGACAACAACAACTGGTTCGCCGCCTGGGCCTTCTGGCTGCTGCGGGTCTATGGCCACAGAGACGTGCGCCTCATGAACGGCGGCCGACGCAAGTGGGTCGCCGAGGGGCGCGCGCTCGTCACCGCGCCGAGCGAGGCGGCTCCCTCGCGCGGCTACCGTGCCTGTGCCGCGGACACGTCGCTGCGCGCGTTCTTGCCCGAGGTGCAGCGCGCGATGAACGGCGCGGCCGCGCTCATCGACGTGCGCACGCCGGCCGAGTTCCGCGGCGACATCCTGGCGCCGCCGGGGCTCCCGGAGCTGTGCCAGCGCGGCGGTCACATCCCCGGCGCGCACAACGTGCCGTGGGGAGAGGTGTGTAACAGCGACGGCACCTTCAAGGAGGAGCCGGCGCTGCGGCGCCTCTACGCAGAGCACGACGTCGACGGCACGCGGCCCGTGATCACCTACTGCCGCATCGGGGAGCGCTCGAGCCACAGCTGGTTCGTGCTGCGCTACCTGCTCGGCTTCGAGGACGTGAAGAACTACGACGGCTCCTGGACCGAGTGGGGCAACCTCATCCGCGCCCCCATCGCGCGGTAGCGATTTCCCCGCGGGGGGTGCAGGACCTGCGCGGGGGCCTCCGCCGACGGCCGCGCGCGCCAGGCGCCGAGCAGGCGCCCTCCTACAGGTTCATTTGCACAGCGCGCGCGGACGAGATGCATCATTCGCCAAGGGCCGCTGCCCGCAAACAGTGGCTCAGTTCAGGCGTCAAGCGGCGAGCGCGCTAGTATCGGCGCGCGACACGTCGCCTGGAGGATGCATGTCCGACTACCCGAGCCAATTCATGGATGCGCCACCGCCGGAGTACGCGTATGGCGGCGGGCGTCGTCCTGGCTCGTCCGACAAGAGCGCGGCCAAGGCCTGGCTGTTCGCCAGCGCGGCCTTCGGGCTCGCCGGCGCCTTCTTCAGCGGTCTGTCGACGAGCGACTTCATCGCGCACCTCGATCGGCAGATGCACTCGATCCACTGCTCTTTCGTGCCCGGCGCCAGCGCCGCCATCGGCGAGAGCGGCTGCCGCACGGTCATGATGAGCCCCTACAGCTCGCTCTTCCGCGAGAGCCTGTGGGGCGGGCTGCCCATCAGCCTGCTGGCGTTCGCCGTGTACTTCTACATGCTGGCGCGCGCGCTCAGCTTCGCGCTCAAGCAGGATGTCAGCAAACGTGAGACCGGCTACCTGCTGCTCGCGGCCGCGCTGCCTGCGCTCATGACCGTCGTCTACGGCTTCATCTCCGTGAGCGAGATCGGCGCCGTCTGCAAGCTCTGCGTCGGCGTGTACGTGTCGTCCGCCGGCTTGCTCGTCTGCGCCATCGTCGCGCACCGCAAGGCGCCTGCCAGCGTGGGTGAGAACCTGCCCACCTGGGCCGGCTGGTTCGCGGTCGGCGTCGCCTACGTCGGCGTCATCGTGCTGCTCTTCGTCGCGCTGGCGCCCGAGACCAAGAGCGCCGACGAAGGCTGCGGCACGCTCGCTACGCGCGAGGATCCCTCGAAGATCATCCTCAGCCTCGACGGCAAGCGCGGCGGCACCGAGGCGCTCGCGGTGCTCGATCCGCTCTGTCCGGCGTGCAAGGGCTTCGACAAGCGCCTCGCCGCGAGCGGCTTGCTCGATCGCCTCGAGCTCGACGTCGTGCTCTTCCCGCTCGACTCGACCTGCAACTGGATGGTGAAGGAGTCGCTGCACCCGGGCGCCTGCGCCGTGAGCGAGGCCATGCTGTGCGCGCCCGACGACGCGAAGGCCATCCTCGACTTCGCCTTCGCGAACCAGGCCGACCTGATGAAGATGGCGAAAGAGGACAGCAAGAAGCTGCGCAAGCACCTCGGCGTGAAGTTTCCCTCGGTGCAGGGCTGCGTCGGCTCGTCGAAGGCGAAGAACCGCGTCAACAAGAGCCTGCGCTTCGCGGTGGCGAACGCGTTGCCCGTTTTGACGCCCCAGTTGTTCATTGGGCAAAAGCGCGTGTGTGACGAGGACACCGATCTCGGCCTCGAGTACACCGTGGCGCGCA
>CAYLZW010000018.1:0-39280 GCA_964388085.1 uncultured Myxococcales bacterium
GCGTCGGCGTGCAGGGCAAGCGCATCGACAAGCGCGAGCGCAAGCCCGTGCACCTGACCTTCCTCGTCGACGTCTCGGGCTCGATGACCTCGCCCGACAAGCTGCCGCTCGCGCAGCGCTCGCTGCACATGCTGACCAATGAGCTGAATGAGCACGACTCGGTCGCCATCGTCACCTACGCGGGCAGCACCGGTGAGGTGCTGAAGGCCACCAAGGCCTCGCGCCAGGGCAAGCAGCGCATTCACGAGGCCATCGAGCGGCTGACCTCGGGCGGCGGCACCAATATGGGCTCGGGCATGCAGCTCGCGTATCGGAACGCGCACCGCTTCCTCTCGAGCGACACCATCAGCCGCGTCATCGTGCTCAGCGACGGCGATGCCAACATCGGCAACACCTCGCACCAGGACATTCTGAAGTCCATCAAGGGCTACGTCTCCGAGGGCGTGACCATGTCGACCATCGGCTTCGGCACCGGCAACTACCAGGACCACCTGATGGAGCAGCTCGCCAACGCGGGCAACGGCAACTACGCCTACATCGACTCCGAGAAGGCGGCCAAAAAGGCGTTCGTCGACGACCTCACCGGCACGCTGCAGGTCATCGCCAAGGACGTGAAGATCCAGGTCGACTTCGACAAGGAGCACGTCGCCGCCTACCGCCTCATCGGCTACGAGAACCGCGACGTCGCCGACAAGGACTTCCGCAACGACCGCGTCGACGCCGGCGAGATCGGCGCCGGCCACACGGTCACCGCGCTCTACGAGGTGGTGCTGCGCGACAGCGACCGCGTGGGCTCGCTCGGCGAGATCGCCACCGTGCGCCTGCGCCACAAGACGCCGCGCGGCGTGAAGGCCAGCGAGATCGCGCGCACGCTCACCGGCGCGCAGGTGAAGGATCGCTTCGGCGACCTCGACCACAACACGCGCTTCGCCACCGCCGCGGCGCTCTCCGCCGAGATCCTGCGCGGCAGCGAGCACGTCGCGCACAAGACCCTCGAGGACGCTCGCGCCATCGCCGCCGAGGCCTGCGTCGGCAAGTACGCCGAGGAGCGCCGGGAGCTGGTGGCGCTGCTGTCCAAGGTCATCGAGAACCGCCCCGCCTACAGCCAGCGCTGACGTTCAAGCGCTCGAACGACGAGAGGCCGCGAGCGACATCCGCTCGCGGCCTCTTTCGTTCCGCGCGCTCCGAAGGGGGCGGTACGCTCGCGCCATGATGAAGCTCTTCGCCGTGTGTGCCGGCGGCGCGCTCGGCAGCGGCGCGCGCTACCTGCTCTCGCACCTCGCGCTGCGGCTGTTCGGCGCCGGCTTCCCCACAGGCACGCTGCTCGTGAACGTGCTCGGCTCCATGCTGCTCGGCGTGCTCATCCATCTCTCGACGAGAGATGGCTCGCTCTCGCCGGCGCTGAAGCTGTTTCTCACCGCCGGCTTCTGCGGCGGCTTCACCACCTACTCCACGTTCAACCTCGAGAGCCTGCAGCTCCTCGAGGACGGCCGCCTCGGGCTGTTCGCGCTCTATGCCGGGGCCACGCTGCTGCTCTGCCTCGGCCTCGGCTTCCTGTCGCTGCTGGCCGCGCGCGCGCTCTGGCCGAGCTGACCGGCAGTCGTTGTTCACACCATGTAGGTGGCCGCTTTAATATCTTTAATGCCCGGTAGTCTAGCGTCACCATCGCCCGCTATCCGCCGTGACCTCTTGACAAACACCCGATAATCAGGTCCAATGCGGGCTTGGCGGTTACCGGACGCCTCGTTCGGCTCCGGTGCCCCGGCTCAGCTCCACGCGTCGCGCCCGAGCGCCCGCGGTCTTCACAGGCCCGGCTCGCCCTACCCAGCGCCGACGCCACCCGCGGCGTTCCTGCGAGCAGCACGACCCCGCGCCCGAAACCTCGTCGCTGACCACCCGGCCAGCGGCGTCACATCCCTCTTGGAGGTGCCTCGCATGGGGCTCATCACGCTCTCCTCGTCCGCGCGCCCCGCTTCCCCCTTGGCCGGCAACCCGGGAGCCCCCGACTTCCGCGGCCGCAAGGTGCGCTACATCAAACATGTAGATGAGCTGGAAGACGTGCCCGAGAGCGTGCGCGAAGAGCTGCGAAAGGTCGCGGCTAAGTATGTCTTTCGATCCAACGACTACTACCTCGGGTTGATTGACTGGAACGACCCGAAAGATCCCATCCGGCAGCTCGTCATCCCGCGCGTCGAGGAGCTGAGCGACTGGGGCAAGCTCGACGCCTCGAACGAGGCCTCCATCACCGTCGTCAAGGGCGCGCAGCACAAGTACCAGCGCACGGTGCTGCTCTTGTGCAACGAGGTGTGCGGCGCCTACTGCCGCTACTGCTTCCGAAAGCGCCTGTTCATGGACGACAACGACGAGGTCACCCTCGAGGTGCAGGAGGGCATCGACTACATCGCCGCCCACCCCGAGGTGACGAATGTGCTGCTCACCGGCGGCGACCCGCTCTTGATGTCGACGCGCAAGCTCGAGAGCATCTTCGCGCGCCTGCGCGCCATCCCGCACGTGGACATCATCCGCGTCGGCACCAAGATGCCCGCCTTCAACCCCTGGCGCGTGCTCGACGACGACAAGCTGCAGGCTGCCATCCGCAAGCACTCGACGGCCGAGAAGCGCATCTACATCATGGCGCACTTCGATCATCCGCGAGAGCTGACGCCCGAGGCGGTGGCCGGCCTCGACGCGCTGCAGCGCGCGGGCGCCGTCATCATCAACCAGTGCCCGCTCGTGCGCGGCGTCAACGACGACCCCGAGGTGCTCGGCGCGCTGTACCAGAAGCTCGAGGCCGTCGGCGTGCCGCCCTACTACCTGTTCCAGGGGCGTCCCACCGAGGGCAACGAGCCCTACGAGGTCCCGCTCGTCGAGGGCTTCGGCATCTTCGACCGCGCTCGTCGCATGGCGAGCGGCCTCGGCCGGCGCGCGCGCTTTTGCATGAGCCACGAGAGCGGCAAGGTGGAGGTCGTCGGCATCGACGAGCGCTTCCTCTACATGCGCTACCACCAGGCCAAGGACCCGCAGAACGAGAGCCGCTTCCTGGTCTTCCACCGAGACGACGAGGCCTACTGGCTCGACCAGCTCGAGCCCGTGGCCGGCATGGGCGGCCCCGCGCTCGACCTCGGCGACGACGTGGGCGTCACCATGGCGGGCGCCGCGGCGGAGTGAGGGCGGGCGGGTTGCCGGCAGCGCAGGTGTTTGGTATTAGAAAGGTATGACGTCTAATACCAAGAGCAGCGTCACGCTTCCAGCGGACGAGCTACAGCTGCTCAAGCGGCTGAAGACGAGACTGAAGTTGAAGAGCAACGTCGACGTCGTTCGAGCCGGCCTGCGCCTGCTCGAGGAGACGACCGATCGGCAGGCGCTGCGGGAGGAATTTCGCCGCGCCTCGCTCGCCACCCGTGCCGGGCTCCGCGACGAGCTCGATGAGCTCGACCACCTCGCGGGCGAGGGGCTCGATTGAAGGCCCCCGCAGCGCCCGTGCAGCCGCAGCACGGTCACCTCTACCTGGCCGACCTGAGCCCGAGCTATGGCACGGAGCCCGGCAAGGCGAGGCCGGTGCTCGTGCTGCAGACAGACCTCCTGAACGAGATGGCGCACCCGTCGACCTGGGTGCTCCCGTGCAGCACGCGCCTCACGGGGGCGAGCGTTCTGCGGGTCGTGCTACCGAAGGGCATCGCTGGCAACGCACGCGAGTGTGAGGTGATGATCGACCAGAGCCGCGCGATCGATAATCAGCGCTTTCGGCGCCTACTCGGTCCACTCCCTGCGTCGATCTTCCGCGAGGTCAAAGAGAAGCTGCGGCGCGCCGCAGACCTATGAGGCTCAGCCGCCCTTCACCCGGCGCAGCGCGGTCACGAGCGCCTGCTTCTCCGACGCCCAGCTGCCGAGGAGGCCCGTGCGCTCCTCGCGCGGCAGCCAGCGGTTCATGAGCTCGAGGTCGTGCGCCACGCGGGTGGCGAAGCGCTCGCTGAAGCCGAGCCCGAGCGCGGCGTCGATGACGAGGCGGCGTCGGCGGCGGCGATCGAGCGCTGCGAAGCCCGCGTCGCCGGCGGCGACGAAGGTGAGCACGACGAGGAGCGTCACGAGCGGCAGGCCGTAGCCGAGGAAGCCGAGCAGGAAGGTGGCCGCCGTGCTGCCCGCGAGCAGGCGCACCACCGTGGCGCCGAGGCCGCGCGGGCCGACCTCGTCGAGCAGTTGCACGAAGGTCGCCTCGTCGAGCTGGTCGTAGCCGTCGATGCGCGAGCGCGCGATCGGGGCGTCGCTGTCGCCCGGCACCGCGATGGGAGCGCCGGACGGTCCACCTTGCAGCGCCGAGCTGAGCGGGAGCGCCTGCCTCATACGTTCGTCATACGAACCGGAGGGCGCTCAAAAAGGACAGCCCCAATTGCTCAGGTAGTTGTCGATGGGAGCGACGATGGCGCCGCCGTTTTGCCACTGCACCTCGGCGACCTCCCACTTGTCGTTGCTGTTGCTGACCTGGGCGGAGCGCTCGAAGGCGAGGCCGCCGTTCACGTAGATCTTCACCGTGGCGTAGGTCTCGACCGAGCCCGAGAAATAGTGCACCGCGGACGTGTAGGTGTCGTTGCCCGGCGCGTCGACGTTGATGTTCTCGGGGCCGTAGCCGGTGAGGTCGTCGACGTCGAGGCTCGGGTCACCGGCGGTGCGTCCGGAGACGCCGTCCCACTCGGGCGGCGAGAAGCTCGTGGCCTTGCAGTTCTGCCAATTGCAGCTGTTGTCGTCGTCGCAGTAGGGCCCGCCGCTGCGGTTCAGGTGCAGGTCGAGGTCGTTGTACTGGCTGTCCCAGGTGAGCTGCACGTGCAGGCGCTCGGAGGGCACGGAGGAGAGCGTCACGCGCGCGTCGTTGGTCGACGTCAGGCCCTGGTCATCGGTGACGGTGAGGCTGACCACGAACGTGCCCGCCACGTCGAGCCCGGGGCGGTCGCCGGTGGAGGAGGAGAAGAAGAAGCCGGTCTCCATGGCGTTCGGCTGGCTGAGCTCGACGCTCGACTCCGGCGGCTGCTCGACGATGGACCACTGGTACGAGGTGATGCTGCCGGAGGCGATGGCGGGCTGGCTGTTCATCCCCGTCAGCACGACGTCGTCGAGCGGCCGCACCTGCACGTTGCCGCTCGGGGGCGAGCCGTTGACGCTGTCGATCTCGGCGATGGCCGTCGGCGCCTGGGCGCCGAACACGCGCAGCGGCACCGTCACCTGCGGGTTCAGCGGGTCGGTGCTGTCGATGAGCAAGGTGCCGGTGATCTCGCCGGCGGTGTCGGGCTTGGCCCAGAGCCGCAAGCTCACGCCGGCCGCCGTCTGCACCGTCGTCGGGATGGGGAACACGCCGGCGGGCCCGAACACGCTCTGATCGGTGTCGGGCGTGAAGCCGATGCCGGTGATGAGCAGCTCGCGCTGGCCGACGTTCTCGAGCGAGAGGTCGCAGAAGGCGGTGACGCCCGTGCCGACGTCACCAAAGTCGCACGCCGTGGGGTTCACGCTGATCTCGGGCGCGCCGAGATCGAGGCCGCGGCCGACGAAGTGGATGATGACCTGCTCGTCCGGATCGAGGTTCGCGGCGTCGGAGGAGATGACGACGCTGCCGGTGACCTCGGACTCGACGGTGGGCGTGAACTGCACGACCACCTCCTCGCCCGCGTCGCCCGATCCCGCGGCGACGGCCTTGGGCAGCTCGCCCTTGAGCGTGAAGGCCGGGTCGCTGTCGTCCGACATCACGATGGAGCTCACCTGCAGCTCCACCGGGGAGGGGTTTTTCAGCAGGAAGCGGAACAGCCGCGCCTGACCGATCTGCACCTCGCCGAAGTCATAGGCGCACTCGCGGATGCCTTGCTCCGCGCACACGGACACCGACGGGTCGAAGGGGTCGGCGATCTCGATCTTGGGCGCGACGCGCTGGAGCGCGGGCTCACACTCGCAGTTGCTGAACGCGATCACCGACAACGCGGCGATGAGGAACGGGCCTCGGTTCGCTCGGCGCAAACGCATCGTTCTCTCCGGGAGCGACGGCGGCGGCGGAGACCGGCGCGGTGTCGCTGTCGAGCTGGGGACGGGAGGGGAGCCCTTGGGAGGTGCAACTGTAGGGAGGCGGATTCCTGACATGCAACGGGGTTCGTGCGCGTTCCTCCCACCGGTCGACGACGAGGTGCGACGTCAACCTACATTTCAGAAGCCTCGCTCGCTCCCGGTCTCACTCCGGGTAGATTCGTGCCGCGTCTTTTGCCGCGTGCGTCGAGGAGCGCAGAACCCCAATGGACTTCACCGAGCTGAAACGGAAGCTGATGAGCACCGATGGCGAGGCGCACGAGGCGCTGCTCGACGTCGCCGCGCAGAAGGCGACGCCGTCCGATCTGGTCGCCATCGCGGGCCTGCTCGTCGACGAGAGCGAGCGCCTGCGCGCGGCCGCCATCGAGATCCTCGCGCGCGCGCGCTTCGCCCCCGCGGCCGGCGCGCTGCTCGCCGTCGTCAAAAGCCGCGGCGGCAAAGAGCGCGCGGCTGCGTTACGTGCGCTCGCTGCCCTGACCCGAGGCGGCGACGAGGAGCGCGTGCTCGCCGGCGCCCGCGCCTTCGTCGACGACCAAGACCCTGCCGTGCGCGCGGCCGCGCGCGCCCTCGTCGAGCAGCTCGACAAGTCCGCCGGCGCTCCGCTCGCGGGGGCGGGCGACGCCGCCGTCACCTTCGGGCTCCTCTCGCCCGATCGCGAGAAGCGGCGCGTGGCCCTCGTGCGCACCCTGAAAGAGCACCGTGATCCCGCGCGCGAGCTCACGCTGGCGCTCACCGAGACGCGCTCCTCCGTCGTGCGCATGGACCTGCTCGCCGGCCTCGGCACCCTCGGGCAGGACGCGCTCGCGAGCGCCGCGCTCACCGTGCTGCAAGAGGCGGACGCCGACCTCGTGGCCCTGCTCGCCCGCCAGCTCGAGCAGAAGCTGAAGGACGCCGACGAGAAGACGCGCCAGAGCGTCGGCCGCGCCGTGCTCGAGGCGGGCGAGCGCGTGCACTCTCCGCTCGCCCGCGCCGCCGCCGACGCCTGCGCGCTCGCCCTCGTGCCCGAGCTCGGCGCCTGTGATCAAGCCCGCCGCGTCGGCGAGCTCGACGCCGAGGACCTCGAGCGCCTCAAGGACGCCCTCGTCTCCCTCCCCGAGGGCACGCGCGCCGACGCCTTCGCCGCGCTCTTGCAGGGGCTGACGCGGAGCCCCGCGCGCACGGGCGCCTTCGCCGAGGTGCTCTACGCCGACCTGCACCGCCTCGACGTCGTACAGAAGGCCTCGCTGCTCGCCGTCGCCACGCGCGCGGCGGGCGCGAGCGGTGACGACGCCGATCTCGCGCGCCACCTCGGCCCGCTCGCGCGCCTGCTCGCGCGCCTCGTACCGCGCGGCGCCGCCTTACCCTCGCGGCTCGTCGTCGGCCTGCGCCTGTCTCCGCAGGCGGCGGATCGCTTCGCGCTCATCGAGCTGCTCGCCGCCCTCGGCACCGAGGAGTCCGCCGACTGCCTCTTGCAGCTCAGCAAGAAGGGCGACGAGGCCGTCAAGACCCGCGCGCTCGAGGCGCTCAAGGCCTTCAGCTCCGACGAGGTCGAGATCCTCGTGCACCCCGATGGCGTCGAGCTCCTGCCTCGCTACCAGACGGCCTCGGGCGAGCGGCTGTCGCCCGAGGGACGCTTCCTCACGGATCGCCACGGCGCCCGCTACGTGCTCTCGGAAGAAGGCACGCCCATTGGCGAGCGGGAGACGCCCTACGGCGGCTGTCGTTGCTGTTTCCGGCCGCGCGCGCTCGCGGAGGCGCAGTTCAAAGACGGCGACAAAGCGCTGCCCACCTGCCCGGTGACCGCGCAGCGCCACCTCATCGATCCCGACGAGGGCCCGTTCCTCGAGGAGAGCCACCCGCTCGGCGCCTGCGTCGTGTGTGAGACCGTGCGGCCGCTCGCGCGCCAGGGCGATCGCGTGCTCTGCCTCTCGTGCCACACGAGCTACGAGCGCCACGGCGAAGGCTACCGGCCGCGTCCCGCGCAAGCGGCCGACGGGCCGATCTACGTCATCACGCAAGCAACCAGCGGCGCGCCGCCGACCATTCCCGAGATCCAGGACGCGCCTCGGCCGCCGACAGAAGCGGAGCTCGCCGAGCTGCCTGCCGAGCTGCGCCGCGCGCTCGCGGCCAATGTCGTCCTCGTCGGCCGCGGCTCCTTCCGCATGTGGGGGGCCACCGGCATCGTCGTCGCGAAGAGCGCTGACGAGATCGCCATCTTGACCAGTCGTCACGCCGTCGAGGAGGTCGGCGGAGAGCACGCCGGCACCCGCGTGCCGCTCACCTGCTACACCATCGCCGGTGACGAGGCCGAGACGCGCGTCGTCTGGGTCGCGTCACAAGGCCTCGACCTCGCCCTCCTGTGCGCGCGCGTGCCGCACCCCGAGCAGGTCGACGTCATCGATCTGACGGCCGGCCGCCCGGCGCGCCCCGGTGACGAGGTGTTCGCCGTCGGCAACGCGCTCGGCCTACCGTGGAGCTATTCGTCGGGCCCGGCGTCCGCTCTACGCACATTGCCGACGAGGCAGGGGCTCGACGTCCGCTTCCTGCAGACCTCGATGAACCTCGCCTCGGGAACCGGCGGCGGCGGCGTCTACCTGAAGGACGGCAGCCTGTGCGGCGTCATCTCCTGGTACCGCCAGGCGGGCTCGTCGTCGGAGACGAACTTCGCCATCAGCGTCGAGTCGGTGGTCGCGGGCTTGCGCCGGGAGCGCGTGCGCTTTGGCGGCGTACCGCTGTGTGCGTCGGAGGACCGCGCTTCCGAGTGACAGCCGAACCCTTACGGCAACCCGGCGTCGTCCACCGCTGGCAGCGCCACCGGGCCTCGGTTCTCATTCCCGCCATGCTGCGCGCCACGCGGGTAGCTCGTCGGAGCCAGGCCCGGCAGATCGGTTCTAATGGCATAGACGCCGCCCATCGCGACGACGATGATCGTGCCGTCCGGCAGCAGATAGACAGCCCGCGCAGGCCGGACCTCGATGGCGTCAGGATTGGGAAGGTCGATTGACCGGATGTCGCCCGAATCCACATTGATGACGTGCACGCGCAGGGTCCAGTGTCCGATCGCCAACTGTAGAGCGCTCGTCGCAACGAGGTTTCGGCCGGCCGCGGCGAGCAGCCACGCGCGGTCGCCGAGGTCTTCGTCCTTGGCCGGCGGCGGGAGCCGAATAAGCTTGCGAGTTGCCCCATCGGGGGAGAAGACTGCAATGGTTCGCCGCGTCAACAGGTCTGCGGGCCAACGCAGTGTGCATGCGATAGTGTCTTCGTCCAAGAGGACTGGTCGCGTGCACGCCTTCTCAAGGTACTCCTTGGCGCCAGCGCGATGAACGGATACCCCATCCTCAGAGCGACGCGCACTGACGCGGCGCATCGCCACCCTGTAACCCCCCAGATCCATCGGTGGACCGTATAGTTCTCTGTCCGAGTAGACCGGCCCATCTGTCGCGCCATCGGCGCCAACGCGCATCACCCATTCATCGCCCCGCGCAACCGCATCGGGCTGGATCAATGACACTAGCAGCGCGCCCGGTGTCTCCGCATAAAGGCCGGTCACCGATGGTGAGATGTCACCGGATGCAGCCCCGCCAAGCTCCGCGACCGTCCGCCGCATGGAGCACGTCATTTCACTCGCGTGCACCGCGTACACATCATTTGCCATTGCGGCAGCGAGGACGCCATCGCGTGTTAGCGCAATATTGTCGAACCCGCGCGCCCCAGCCCGAACGATCGGCGTCTCTGTTGCAGCCCCCGTGTTGAAGTCTCCGACATAGAAGCCGGAGTTGTAGCCATCCATGTCCATATTCGGAGTAGAATAGGCGAGGTAGTAGTTGCCCTTCTCCCCCACGGCAAGAATCGTCCCCGTCTCTTCTACAGGCCTGGGAAGTTCATGGCAGTCGACAAGCTCTCCGCTCTGGGCGTCGTAGATTGCCACCGCGACGGACAGTCGAAATCCGAAGACAACGCGATCAACCACGGTCAACACGACATCTCGTTCGACACCGTCGATGGTGGTGCGCGTCACGGCGTGATCCTCGTCGCTGCTCCAGTCTAGTTGGCCGTCACCGAGCTCGACACCCTCGCAGGACGCGCGACGCCACCAGAGCAGCGACAGATCGCGTCCCTCGCCGCCCGTCACCTCTGGGAGGCGATACGGTTCCGGGGGAACACCTGTTTCGGGCCCGGCGCCGCAGGTCCAGTCCCAGCCGGCAGGGGCTTCTAGGCCACCATCCCGTGACGTTTCCGGACCGCCTCCATCCGTGGCGCTAACGGTAGGCTCACAGCCGCACCCCGTGCCGGCGCAGGCCGCCTGAACTACGGCAACAAGGAACACCACAATCGTGGGGCGCAGGTATGTCGTGCCGGCAACCGGCCGCCCGCCTAGTTGTCCGCGTTGCACGTGAACTTCTCGAATGTCAACGGCGCGCCAAACCCGCTCCCGCCGAGGGCGCCACAAGGGCGCAAGGGCCGGCCGCTCCGCGAGTCGAAGTCTCGAAACGCTTCACAGAGTGCATCTTCAATCCAGGCGAAATCGTTTGCATCGTTCAAGGCATAGGGAAACACCCCGTCGGCAAACGGAAGAAACCACGCCTCGCCGTCCCTGACCATAACCCCATGCACACCATCGGCGTTCGGGTGTGAGAAGAGGTCGATCCCTGTGGCGCCATCCGGGTTCATCTTGCTGTTGCCGTACAGAGAGGCAATACGCTTCGCCTCTGCCGGTGCCGTGAAGCGCAAGAGCCGCAGACGTCGCGTACCATCAAGCTCGTTCGGCCAGACGATCATGAACGCACCCGGGTCGGATGCATTGGGCAAGTGTCGGTACCAACCGATCCCGGGCCGAGCGTCCGTCTGGAAGTAGGAGTCCTTCGCCTGTTGGCTCAGCCACCACTGGCACGGGGTCACGCCGGCTGCGTCGCACCGTTCGGGAACCTCCCATGCAGCGGCGTCGCCCCATTGACCACCCTGATGGCGCAGCAAGCCAAGCTGTCCATCAAACTCAGTCCTGACCAGGAACAGGTCCCCTTGGTCGCCGACCACCAACGATGGAGATGTGCTGGAATCGTATCCAACTGCAGTCGGGGTGCTCCATGTGGTGCCGCTCAGCCTGGTCAGCACAGTCCGATATCAAGCCATTCACGGCACCAGCGTCACGACCAGCGATTGCTGCCACGACGGTCGACAGCAGCATCAGCGCCAGGCGCTCGTTCCTGACGCCCATCACTTCGCCCCCTTCAGGCGAAAACACGGTTCTTAAGCTCCCTCTTCCGATCTCTCATCGCGGCTTTCGAACGGCCCTGCGCCACTAGATCCGATTTGAGCTCCTCCCAGGCGCGCAGATACTCTGCCTGCCGGTCGATGACGTCCCCCTCGACCGACGGAGATGGGTGAGGTCCTTCCAAACGCGCCCGCACCCACGCCGGAGGCGGGTCCGCCACGCCAAGCTCCTGCGGGGACACGCGTAGCCGCGCTCGCTGCTCCGGAGTGAGCTCCGTGTATGAAGAAGAGCCACCTAGGGCGCCGGTTGGAGCGTCAGTTTCCTCCGCAGCGAGAGCAACGGCTCCCGTCCACGCGGCGCCGGCAGCGATAACGAGCGCAGCAACCTGAATTCGCATTGTTCCCCCATGCGCGCCGGAAAGCACCTTGCGCGGCGCTTGATCGCGGTACAATTGCACTATACGGCACTTGGCCGGAACGGGTCAAGCCCGGCCTGCCGCCCGTGCGGATTTCGATGACGCGAACTACTGGAAGGTCAAGCCGCTGGGCGCAGCGGCGTCGTCGGCGCCTGCTTGCTGCGACGATCGACAACCGGATCCACGCGCAGGATACCGCGCCGATCGACGACGATACGGTAGCGCGTCAAATAGCGCTCGCCCGTGGTCTGGTCGGCGGCCACCAGCACCAGGTTCAAATGATAGACCTTCGGCATCTCCTGCGACACGAAGCGTCCGCTGCTGTCGTCGTAGAAGGAGACGTGATCGAGCGGGTCGTCGAGCCGCTTGATGAAGTCGTTCACGCTCAGGCGAAAGAGCTCCATGACGCCGAAGCCCTCGGGCACCGCGTCCTCGGGGTCCTGCTCCACCTCGATGGTGCGGCGGTAATGAATGACCTGCTCGAGCTCGGGCGTGACGCCGCGGACCGTGCGGTTCTTCACGCGTAGGCGCTGTACGTCCGCGGGGATGGCCTCTTCCCCGACGTACTGAAAACGCTCGGAGGCGCGGCCCGAGAAGCGGCCGAGGCCCACGCGGCGGAGCGCGTCGCCGACGATCTTGCGATTGTAATCGAACTTCAAGAGCCGCTTCGCGAGGATGGCGCGCGTCCACTCCTTGATGCGGTCCTTCAGGATGTAGGCGCCCACCGCCAGCGCGAGGAAATAGATGCCGTCGCTGCTGGTCCATTTGCCGGTCCAGAGCGGTAGCGCGGCGAGCGTCGCCCACGTCGCTGCGAGGCCGGCCGCCACCATCGCGGCCGCGTTCGTGACGAAGGGATCGCGCGCCGACAAGCGCGTGTTCAAATAGAGCGAGCGCTGCAGCTCCTTCTTCAGGAGCCCGAGGCGATAGGCATAATATTCGGGGCTGTTCGCCCAGGGCACCGCGAAGCCCTGCTCCCGGCGACGTTCGTTCACGCTCTCGGCCGTGTGCGCGATGCGCAGGCGTAAGCGCGCGGCCAGGCCGCTGCCGTCTCGCAGCCAGGCCGTGCCGTCGATCTGCTGCCCGAGGCTCGAGAGCTCCTCGTCGACGATCGCGCAGGCGTACTCCTCGGCGAAGGCGAGCGAGTCGAACACGTGCTGCGGCGCCACCGCGCGAAAGGCGATGGCCTTCGCGCGCACGCGGCGCAGCGTGCCGAGGGCGCTCAGCGCGTCGCTGCAGAACTCGGTGACGCGCCCCTCGAGGAGGCTCGCCAAGCTGGCGCCCACGGACACGGCCTCTTCATCACCGCCGAGCAGCCCGCGCAGGTGATCACCCTCGCGCTGCGTGGCGTCGGCGATCTCGGCGCCGAGCATCTGCGCCAGCGACGAGAGCGTGTCACCGTCGGGCGCGTTCTCTTGCAAGAGCGCCTGCAACTGCTTGCGCAAGATGGCGGCCGGGTTCGCCGGGTGCTTCAGGTCGTGCAGCGACGAGAGCGACAGCCCCGTCGAGGTGAGCCGCAGGTACGCCTGGCCGTCGCGATAGAAGTCCGCGCGCGAGAAGCTCTCGGGCCCGATGCCGAAGCTGCGCGGCAGGTAGAAGTAGAGGTCGAGCTCGTGCTTCGAGAGCGCGCCGGGCGGCGGCAGCGGGAACACCTGCCGCACCTCGAGCGTGCGGCGGTCGCGCGCCTTGACGACGGGGAACACGCGCCGGCGCGCGCTGGCGGGCGTTACGCGCGCGGCAACCACAGCGTGGCCTCCCCCGACTCGACCTCGAGCCTGCCGCCGAGCGGCTCCACCAGCGGCCTGACGCGCGCGATGACGTCGCTGGGCGGCGCGGCGTCGAGGGCCAAGGCCACGCGCGTGTCCTGCACCTCGATGTCGAGGCTGAGCTTGCCCGGCCGGCCGCCGAAGGACACCGCGCAGCCGGTCAGCGTCGTCAAGAGCGCCGCCGCCAGGCGTCCGTCCGCGTCGGCGAGCTGCACCACCGGCAGATCCACGGGCGCGTCGAGCTCGATGCCGGCGCCCCCGAGCGAGCGCGTGGCCTCCTCGCGCACCTCGGCGACGAGGTCCGCGAGGGCGCGCGAGCGCACGGCCTCCACGTCGGGCAGGAGCGCGGTGCCCGTCACCTCGCTCGGCCCCAGCATGAGCCCGAGCGGCGCCGAGCCCGGGCGCTTCAGCACGAACACCCGCACGCTCGTCTGGCGCCCGGCGCTGGCCTTCAAGAGCACGGCCTCGGGCTGGCCCTCGTCCTCGGCCTGCTTGAGCGCGGCCTGAAAGGCGACGTCGTCGAACATCTCGCGGATGCGCTGTCCGGCGCCGGGGCCCTCGACGTCCAGCAGCTTGCGCGCGGCGCCGTTCAGCGCGATGACGTCGCCGTCCACCTGGAACACCACCACCGGCGTGTCGAGCACGTCGACGAGCTGCACCATCATGGCCTCGCCGGCGCCGCTCGTCGCCATACGACGACGGATCTCCGCCGCCAGCGCCAGCAGGGAGCGGCCGAGATCGCCGATCTCGTCGTCGCGCTTGACGTCGGCCTGCGCGCCGAAGTCACCGGCCGCGAGCTTCTCGGCCACCGAGCGCAGCCGCACGAGCGGGCGCACGAGCACGAGGGCCGCGAGCAGCGAGAGGCCGAAGGCGAGGCTGATGGCCACCGCCTGCGCGTTGCCGAGGAAGCGCACGGTCTCGTTGGTGACGTCGCTGAGCGTGTCCACGCGGCGCGCGATGCGCAGCACCGGCTGCTGCGAGGCAGGGTCCGCGGGCAGCCGCACGGCGACGTAGAGCGTGTCGATGCCGGTGGTCTCCGAGACCCGATGCGCGACGCCCACGCCCGTGCGCAGGCTGAGCGAGGTCACGGTGTCGGGCACGGGCTCGTCCTCGAGGGAGCGCGCCTGGACCACCTCGGGCCGGTCGGCGTGCGAGCGCAGGTCGGCGCGCTCGGCGTGCGTCTCGAACAGCACCTCGCCGCTCGGCGCGATCACCGTCAGGCGCTCGGGCGTGAGGGCCGCCAGCCGCTCGAGCTCGTCGTGCTGCCGGTTTGGCGGCGCCGCGGCGATGAGGCGCGCCATGCGCCGCCCACGCTCGGCGAGGCGCGTGGCGCTCTCGCGGATGAGCTGCTCGCTCAGCTCCTGGCGCAGGTAGAAGAAGGTCGGGACCGCGCCTACCGCGACCACCGCGAGGTAGGACAGGAGCACTTTGAGGGGGAGAGGTAACCGCATACTCGTGACAGGATCCGCCTGGCGCGGCGCGATCGGCGCGCCAACCGTCCATGATAAGGGGTTCGGGCGCGAACGCGAAAGTTTGCCTCTGCCCTCTGCCCTTTCGCGATCGCGGCGAACCACGGGGCATGGGCACAGGGCATGCGCCCAGGCCATGGCGGCAGGGCATGGCGGCAGTCCCGTGGTGCCCTTTCGGACATCCCGGGCTTGCCAGCCCTTCCCGCACCGGCTACGTGACCGAGGTCCATCGTGTCCGCTTGGCGGCCGCGAGCCCCTGGCTCAGGCACAGGCTCAGCAACGGAGAGCTCCGCATCATGGCTTCTCGCACCCTCGGCCGCACCCGGCGCCGCCTGCAGGACTTCTTCCTGCAGAACAAAGACCAGCCCATCGACTACCGGAACGCGGAGACCCTCCGTCGCTTCCTCTCGCCCGAGGGCAAGATCCTCCCCGCGCGCCGCACCGGCCTCACGGCCGTGCACCAGCGCAAGGTCACGCGGGCCATCAAGCGCGCCCGCGCCATTGGCCTGCTGCCGTTCACGAACCACGACGCCTGAGCCGCCGCGCGGCTTCGCTCGTTCAGCCCGCAGGCGCCCTCGCGTCCGCGGGCTTTCTGCCTTGTGGCAGCGGCGTCCTGCTCCGTCCGGCTCCGTCCGGCTCCACCAGGCGCCAGGGTGGTTTGCTTTACCCCGTCCTCCGACCCGTGGTAGCAAAAGCTCGCGATGCGCCCGCGCAATCTCCTGCTCGTCTCTGCCGCCCTCGCGGTAGGCATCGCCACCTACGCGCTGCTGGCGCCGTCGGGCCTGCCCAAGCTGCGCGCCAAGCAGCAGGACCTCCAGAAGCTCCAGGCCGACGTGGCGCTGCTCGAGCGCGACAACGCGCTGCTGCTGAGCCAGGCGAGCTCGCTGCGGGACGACGCGCCCGAGGCGGCCATCTACCTCGAGGACGCCGCCCGCGAAGAGCTGGGTTGGGTGAGGCCCGACGAGCACGTGCTGCTGCTCTCGAGCGGCGCCGAGGACGAGCGCGCCGCAGCTGACGGCGCGCAGCGGGAGGCGCCCTGACCGGACGTTTGGCGCGCGACGAAGCGAAGTCCTCGCCTGCCCGCCCGTCCGGCGGACATCGTCCCGACGCCTTCTCGGACGAGCGCGCCGCCACCGTGGAGCGCCCCCCGGCCGAGCTGCCCGCGCCCCTCTCGAGAGCCCTCGCCGCCTTGCTGCCGCTCGGCTCGGCCGCGCTCCTGTGCTCGCCGCGCTGGCTCGGCACGAGCGACGTCAGCGCGCTCGTCCTGGCGGCGGCCTTGCCCGTCGTCGTCACGCTCGTGCTCGCGCTGCCGTTCACCTTCGCGCTCGCCGGCGGGCGCAGCGTGGCGCCGCCGAGCGCCGCCCTCGTCGTCGGTGGCGTGTTCTCGCTGTGCCTGCCCGCCATCGGCTTCACCGGCGGCGCGTCGTCCCCGCTCGCCTTCGTGCCCCTCGCCGTCGGCGTCACCGCCGGCGCGGTGCTGAGGCCGCGCATGCTCGGCGTCGTGCTGCCCGCGTGCCTCGGCGCCCTCGTGCTCTCGCTCTACGCCGCGGGCGCGCCGCCGGGGGTGCTGCTCGTGCAGGCCTTCTTGCTCGCGGGCTTCTCCATGCTCGGCCGCGCGCTCTTGTTCGGCGCGGTCTCCGCCGCGGGCCAGCGCGCGGACGCTCGCGTCGACGTGGAGCTCTTGCGCTGGTACGACGACGCGCGCCTGTTCCGGCTGCTCGGCGCCCAGAGCGCGCTCGACGAGCACGCGGCCGACGGCGATCCGCACGAGGGCGCGTACGACAAGGCCCACCCCGGGGAGCAAAAGCGCCTCATCGGCTCGGCCGAGGCCGTGCGTGACGGGCTGTATCGCCTCCTGCGCCTCGGCCATGGGGCGCTGTCGTCCCAGGCGGGCTTTGTCTACCTGACCGACCCCACCGGCGAGCAGCTCTGCCTCAAAGAGCAGCTCGTCGACGTCGACGACACCTGCAAGGAGCGCCTGTCCGCGCGCACGGGTCCGCTCAGCCTCGCCATCAAGAAGAAGCGCCCCCTGCGCCTGTGCGACCCGCAGAGCGAGGACCTCTCGAACCACCGCGGCGGCGTCGTGCGCTCGCTCATCGCCGTGCCGCTCATGGACCGCGCCGGCCCCATCGGCGTGCTCGGCTTCGATCGGCACTCGGCGCGCCCCTTCAGCGACCGGGACGAGAGCACGCTGCTCGCCCTCGCCGAGGAGATGGTGCACCTCATGAGGACCGAGCGCTTGCTGCACGGCCTCGACGAGGAGCGCAAGGAGAAGGCCCGCGTGTTCACGGCCGCGCGCGCGTTCGGCGGCGTGGTGAAGCGGGAAGAGGCCGTGCGCGTCGCGCTCAAGACGCTGCAGAAGGTGGCCCCGGCCCGCGCCACCGCGTTCATCGAGGTCATCAAGGTGTCGGGCCGCGATCACGTGGTCGTGCGCGGCGCGCTCGGCGACGGCGCCGAGGTGTTCAGCAGCGCCGACGTGAGCGAGCCCGAGGGCGCGCCGCTCGACGTGGAGACCTGGGTCGGCCGGGCCATCACGCAAGGCGCGCTCTTGCCGCACACGCCGCTGTCGCAAGCGGGCGTACGGCGCGGCGTGCTCTTGCGGACAGACGAGCGCGCGCTCGGCTTCGGCGACGTGCGCGCCATCCCGCTGTTCGCCCAGGGCGAGCGCATCGGCGCCCTCGTCGTGGCCTCGCCGGAGAACGTGCGCTTCACGCGCTCCCACCTCGACAGCATCGGCGTGGTTGCAGATCTCGCGGGCGTGGCCTTCGCGGGCGCCGGCTATTACGAGACCTTGGAGAAGGCCGCGACCACCGATGGCCTCACCGGCCTGTTCAATCGGCGGACGCTCAATGAACGCTTCGCGGAGGCCGTCGCGCGCGCGGAAAGGACCGGCAACCCGTTGAGCGTCATTCTCGGTGACGTGGACCACTTCAAGAGCGTCAACGACACCTACGGCCATCAGGTCGGCGATGACGTGCTCATCGGCGTCGCGCGCACCCTGCTGCGCTGCGCGCGCGTCACCGACATCGTGGCGCGCTACGGCGGCGAGGAGTTCGTGCTCGTCTGCGAGCACACCGACGGCTCGGGCGGCGCCCACCTCGCCGAGCGCATCCGGCGCAGCATCGCCGCCCTTCGTTTCGACACCGACATAGGACCGCTGGAGGTCACCTCCTCCTTCGGCGTCGCCGCCCTCGGGGACAACGGGGACGACGCCGCCAGCGTGCTGAAGTCTGCCGATGAGGCGCTGTACCGCGCCAAGGAGAAAGGTCGTAACCGTGTCGTCATCTCCCCCCCTCGAGAGCGCGGCCGCGAGCCCCGTGACCCCCCTGGAGAGCAAGAGCGGAGCGACGGGCAGGTCCGCGCCGGTGTCTGACAAGACCGCCCAGGGTGAACAGCAGGGAGCGGACGACGAGCGCAAGACCTTCGTGCTCGACACCAACGTGCTCTTGCACGACCCGCGCGCGATGTTCTCCTTCGAGGACAATGACGTCGTCATCCCCATCTACGTCGTCGAGGAGATCGACGGCTTCAAGAAGGACCTCTCGGAGCTCGGCCGCAACGCGCGCCAGGTGAGCCGCTACCTCGATCAGCTGCGCGAGGAGGGCTCTTTGAAGGACGGCGTCGCGCTCGACCGCGGCGGCCTCCTGCGCGTGGCCACGACGCACCGCGCGCTGCCCCCGCACGTCGCCACCGATCGGGGCCAGGACGGCCGCATCCTCGCCGTCGCCCTCGAGCTCAAGGAGGAGCTGAGCGAAGAGAAGGTCGTGTTCATCACCAAGGACACGAACCTGCGCATCCGCGCCGACGCCATCGGCATCCAGACCGAGGACTTCGAGCCCGAGCGCATCGAGGTCTCAGAGCTCTACACCGGCTTTGAGCACGTCGAGGTGCCCGGCGAGGACGTGGACACGTTCTACGCCAAGGGCAGCCTCGAGCTCGCCGACCCCTATTACGCGCCGAACCAATACGTCGTGCTCACCGACCGCGACAAGGCGACGCACACCGCGCTCGGCCGCTGGTCGCCCGAGCGCACCGCCGTCGTGCCGCTGCCCTCCTTCAAGCAGGGCGTGTGGGGCATCCGGCCGCGAAACCGTGAGCAGCACTTCGCGCTCGACGCGCTGCTCGACGACAGCATCAAGCTGGTCACGCTCGTCGGTATGGCCGGCACCGGCAAGACGCTGCTCGCCATCGCCGCCGGGCTCCAGAAGGTCACCGAGGAGGCGGTCTTTCAGCGCCTGCTCGTCTCGCGCCCGATCTTCCCGCTCGGCCGGGACATCGGCTACCTGCCCGGCGACGTGGAGGAGAAGCTCAACCCCTGGATGCAGCCCATCTTCGACAACGTCGAGTTCCTCATGGGGCTGACGTCACGCGACAAGAAGCAGGGGCGCTCGCACCGAGAGCTGGTCGACATGGGCGTCGTGCAGATCGAGCCGCTCACCTACATCCGCGGCCGCTCGATCCCGAACCAGTACATGATCGTCGACGAGGCGCAGAACCTGACGCCGCATGAGGTGAAGACCATCATCTCGCGCGCGGGCGAAGGCACGAAGATCGTCCTCACCGGTGACCCGTACCAGATCGATAACCCGTATGTGGACCAGACGAATAACGGCCTGGTGCATATCGTGAATCGCTTTCGGGCGGAGAAGATCGCGGCGCACATTACCTTGTCGAAGGGCGAGCGCTCGGAGCTGGCGGAGATTGCCGCGAAGCTGCTCTAGGCATTTCCAAGGTATCTCCAAGGGGGCTGCGCCCCCTCGCGTTTCGGGTCCAGGCGGCGCCAGGGCTCCTCTGGTTCGCTTGACATTGTCGGGGTTCCTTACCTCGGATCGGGCAGGCGCAAGAGCGCGCGCTCGAGCCGAACGTCGGGGCCGAACCGGGCCTTGGTCGCGGCGGCGGCCGTGTCGTACTCGTCGATCACCGACGCGCGAACGATGCGATTCCCCTCGTTCCGCTCGAGACGGAGCGTGCCGATGTAGACGACGTTCTCTTTCTGAACGGCGCCGAGGTTCGTGACTCCCCGGCTTCTGGAGCTACGGCGGGTTGCGCAGGCGGAGAGCAGCAGAAACCCGACCAGCAGCAGAACGACGTGTGAGCGTGAGAACGTACGCGGCAGCGTCTCCCCCGCGGCGAAAGGCCCCCTGAATCATTGCACGACCGGCGCGCCGGAGAGCGTTCCGCGCGGCGCGGCGAGAGCCCCCTCGGCGCGCACGAGCCTCACGAGCGCGGCGCCGTAGCGCTTGATCAGGACGGGCCCGAGCCCGGGGATGCCCGCGAGCTCCTCCACCGCGCGCGGAGACGCCGCGGCGACGTTCTCGAGCGTGCGGTCGGTGAGCACGCGGAAGGCAGGCACCTTCGCGCGCCGCGCTTCCTGCAGGCGCCAGGCCTTGAGCGAGGCAACCAAGGCGGACGGAGCGCCTGACGACGAGGGAGCGCTCTTCCGGCGACGGCTCGTCGCCCGCGGTTTGCGTGCGCTCGCGCCGCGCTTCTTCCGGCCGCGAGCCGCCGGCTCCACCTCGACAACCGGCTGTAGGGCGACCTCGCCGAGACGTCCCTGCTGGGCGCGGCCGGCGGCGGTGATGGCGGCCGTGCGGTAGGCGATCTCCTTGCCGTCCTTTGTGAACGAGGCGGACTCCACGTGCACGAGCTTGGCGCTCGCGAGCGCGCCGAGCAGGCGCTCGAACGCTCGACGGGGGAGGGTCTCACAGGACGCCCGGTGCAGGTTGCCGACCGACTGTCGGCCGCGGCGCGCGAGGGCGCCCAGCATCTGCTCCATGAGCTCGACCTCGTCGGCGCTGGCCTCCGAGAAGTGCTTCATGACGCTGCTCGTCGGGTCGCACACGTCGCAGATGCCGCAAGGCGCGCCGTCGTCGGCCTGGTCACCGAAGTGCCGCACGAGCGAGAGCATTCGGCACCCGGCGGTGTCGCTGTAGCGGAGCATGTGCGCGAGCTGCGCTTCGCGGTGCGCCTTCTGCGCGCGGTAGGGCGCCTGCCAATCGCTCGAGCCGCGCCTGGCGCTCTCGTCCGGATCGACGAGGGCGCCGCCGTGGATCCACAGCTTCTCGAGCGCCTTGTCGAGCACGTCGGCCTTCAGACGCGTGCGCTTGTGGAGCGTCGCCTTGTCCGCCGGTGCGGGCTTCAAGGCGGCGAACACCTTCTGCAGCACCTCGGGCTCGGGATAGTCCCGCGCGTGAAAGAACTCGTGCGTCTTTCGGTCGATGAACGAGTGCAGCAGCACCGCGCGCGACAGCTCGCCGTCGCGGCCGGCGCGGCCGATCTCCTGGTAATAGCCCTCGACGCTGCCGGGCAGCCCCGTGTGCACCACCGTGCGCACATCGGCCTTGTCGATGCCCATGCCGAAGGCCACCGTGGCCACGATGACGTCGAGCTCCCCGCCGAGGAAGGCGCTCTGCAGCTCGTCGCGCGTCGCTGCCGGCAGGCCCGCGTGGTAGGCGGCCGTGGGGCAGACGCGGGCGACGGCCTGGGCGACCTCGACCGCGTTCTTGCGCGTGGGGGCGTACACGATGGCGGGCCGGCGCTCCTTGTCGCGCAGCAGCGTTGCGATGGCCGCCGGCCGCTCGGGCGGCGCCATCTCCACGACCTCGATGGCGAGGTTCGTGCGCCGAAAGCCGTGGATGAAGCGCCGGCCGCTCTCGAGGCCGAGCTGCAACGCGATGTCGTCCTGCACCGCGGGCGTCGCCGTCGCCGTGAGCGAGACGATGGGCGCCGGGCGCAGCGCGGGCAAATGCGCGCCGAGCGTGCGGTAGTCGGGCCGGAAGTCGTGCCCCCATTGCGAGATACAGTGCGCTTCGTCGACGGCGATGAGCGCGGGCTTGTGCTCCGTGAGCATGGCCACGAAGCCAGGGACGCCGAAGCGCTCGGGCGCGACGAACAGAAAGTCGAGCTCGCCGTTCCGATAGGCGCCGAGCACGCGGCGCTGCTCCTCACGCGGGCGACCCGAGTGCACGCGCTCGGCGACGAGGCCGAGGGCGCTTAGCTTCGCCACCTGGTCTTCCATGAGCGCGATGAGCGGGCTGATGACGAGCGTGGGCCCGCCGCGCGCGAGGCCCGGCAATTGGTAGCAGAGGGACTTGCCCGCGCCCGTGGGCATGACGAGCAGCAGGTCCTGGCCCGCCGTCGCCGCCTCGCACACGGCCTGCTGGTAGGGCCGGAAGCGCTCGAAGCCGAACACGTCCTTCAACAGCGTAGGCAGGCCTTTGACGCCGACCGCCTCGCGCAAAGGAGCGCGCAGAGGAGCGCGCAGGGGAGCGCGCACGGCCGCCCCCTCGACGACGTCACCGTTCCCCACGGCGCTGTTCTGGGCTCGCTTGGCCCCCCTGCTGGTGACGGCGACAGCCCCGTCGCCGGTCGCCACGAGACGAGGTCGAGCGGAAGCAGACGGCGCGCCACCGCCGCCGCCACGCACCTGCCCGACCACCGAGCGCACGTACTCCTCGATGCCCGCCATGAAGCTCGGCAGGTCGCCCTCGCCGCGCTCGAGCTTCTTGAGCCGCGCCTCCCATTGGCCGGTCATGAGCGGGCTCTTCACGTCGGGGTGCACGGCGTCGATGAGCGCGATGCCCTTGTCGGTGGCGCACAGGCTCTTGCCCTCGCGAGCGAGATACTCGCGCTTCAGCAACGTCTCGATCATGCTCGCGCGCGTCGCCGCGGTGCCAAGGCCGCTCTCCTTCATGGCGGCGGACAGCTCCTTCTCGTCGAGGGTCGCTCCGGCGGTCTCCATCGCCGTCAGCAAGGTCGCGTCGGTCAGCCGCCGCGGCGGGCGCGTCTGCTTGGGGAGCGCCTTCGCGGCGAGCACCTTCTTCGGCTGCCCCGGCTGCAGGCCCGAGGGCAGGCGAGGCTCCTCTTTGTCCTTCTTTCCGTTCGTCCGCCCGGGCTTCTTCGGTAGCGCGACGTCGAGCACCTTCCAGCCCTCTTCGTGCACGGCGGTGCCGACCGAGCGATAGCGGTCGACGGTGCTCTCGGTGCCGGCGCCCGACTGCGCCTGCACGGCCGTGATCACCGTCGTCACACCATAGACGTGGTCCTCGTGCCAGGCGCTCAACAGCCGCCGGCAGACGAGCTCGTAGAGCCTCTGCTCCTCGGCGTCGAGCGCCACCCCGCGCGGGTCCGTCGTCGTCGGGATGATGGCGTGGTGGTCCGTCACCTTGCCGTCGTCGACGAAGCGCCGCGACAAGGGCCGCACACCGCTGCCGGGCGCGAGCTTGCCCGCGTATTGCGGGCCGATGACGTCGACGATGCCGCCGAGCGTGCCCGCCACCGCGCGCGAGAGATGACGGCTGTCGGTGCGCGGATAGCTCAACAGCTTCTTCGTCTCATAGAGCCGCTGCGCGACCTCGAGGGTGCGCTTCGCCGTCATGCCGTACAGCCGGTTCGCGTGACGCTGCAGCTCGCTCAAGTCATACAGAAGGGGCGGCGCCATGCGCTTGGTCTCGGCCTTCACGGACTCGATCGACGCCGTGCCGGTGAGCGCGCGCGCCGCGATGGCCTTCGCGAGCTCGCCGTCCCCGGGCAGGCGCTCTGTGTAGGTGCCCTCGTAGACGTCGCTGTCGCCTTCGTTCTGCCCGACGGCTGGGCCGAAGCGCGCCGCCACCTCGAAGTAGCTCTCGGGCACGAAGGCGCGGATCTCCTTCTCGCGCTCTACGACGAGGGCGAGCGTAGGCGTCTGTACGCGGCCGACGGAGTACAGGCTGTCCTTGCCGATCGAGTAGGCGCGAGAGAGGTTCATGCCGACGAGCCAGTCCGCTTGGCTGCGGCCGCGCGCGGCGTCCGCGAGGCCGTCGTAGTCACGGGCGCTCTTCAGGTTCTCGAAGCCGTGCCGGATGGCCGCCGGCGTCAGCGACGAGATCCACAGCCGCTTGACCGGCTTTTGGCAGCCCGCCGCCTCGTACAGGTAGCGGAAGATGAGCTCCCCCTCGCGGCCAGCGTCGGTGGCGGCCACCACCTGGTCCACCGTGCGTCCCGCGAGCACGCGCTGCACGACCTCGAACTGGGCGCGGGTGTTCTCGACCACGACGAGCGGCCACGAGGGCGGCAGCATGGGCAGCAGGTCCCAGCGCCAGCTCTTCCAGGCCGGATCGATCTCGTGCGGCTGCGCGAGCCCGACGAGGTGCCCGATGGCCCAGGTGACCGCGTAGCCGTTGCCGTGCAGGAACCCGTCACCGCGCTGGTTGGCGCCGAGGACCTTCGCGATGTCGCGGGCGACGGCAGGCTTCTCGGCGACGACGGCGATGGTCATGGGCGGTCCAGGGGGTGAGGCGCGTATACAGTCCGCCGCGAGAAGCTGGAATTTGCGCCGGCGCAGCAGCGTCGTGGATCGAGGGCGGGCGACAACGGGCGGACCGCGAGGAGAACGGGCACACCGCAGCACGAGGCCCT
Source organism: uncultured Myxococcales bacterium (assembly GCA_964388085.1). Taxonomy (GTDB): domain Bacteria; phylum Myxococcota; class UBA727; order UBA727; family CAYLZW01; genus CAYLZW01. The sequence continues at coordinate 24,295 of CAYLZW010000018.1, forward strand.
ACGCGACTACAGGCAGCCTTCCTTGACGAGGCGTGCGCCGCGCATGGGGCTGCCTGGTCACCCTGAGGGCGAGCTTTCTCACTACCTGGCCACGGCCGATTGACACGGTCGCGGGTGGCGCCGCCCAGCCCCGAGCCGTCGGGCGTAGCCACGGCCACCGCCGAGTTGCACGCTGAGAATCGTGGGACCTATGGGAGCCCCGGCTGCAGGGTGACCTCGCTGACGACGGCTTCGAGCTCGGCCGGAAACGCATCCAGCGGTTGATGCGTGCCCGCGGCATCGGTAGCTCCGGCGGGTAGGACTACCGACCGAAACACCGAAATCACGACAGTCGCAAGTGCTGCCCTCGGTACTCGACCGTGTGGAACTCCGAAAGCCCGTTCGCTGCTCTTCCCCCGTGGTCAGCTGCGCACTACGGCGGACATCCAGCATCGACACTATTCGAATAGATCTCCGTCGATCCTCCAACATCGATTCCCATTACAAGGCCGTTTGGGACACACTCCGGAAGCAAAGGATTATAGAAGACGCTAAAGTCTCCCCCTACCACGCGGAGGCGAGGGGCAAGCACAGAAAAGAGATCCAGATTCTCGCTGATGTTGACAGATCCACCAACCGAATCGAGCATGGGAAAATCCAAGTTTTGCACACCGACGGTCTGCACCGCTTCAAGGTCACCCGAAATCGATACGAGATTCGGCAACGAAATCTCCACTGGAAAGCATATTCCAGTGACATACATCCTCTCCGTCAGCGAAACAAGCTGATCGAAAGAGAACCGTTGGACCCATCTCGCATCCAACACCATAATGGCCCCAGCCTTCGTTAGTGACGGAAACGAGAAGTGCCTCGCTTGAACGCCATCGAAGACGATGAAGCGCTCGACGAACTGAAGGTCATCAAGAATCACGTCGTCCCTTCCGACGTCGTGAATGCGGAGGAAACCCCGGACTTCGGCAATGTGAGCTGCGTTGAAGTCGGTTACATCCTGCGGGGAGTCGAATGTGCATGTTCCGAGGAGAACTGCGCCGCCATCACGCCTGTCCAGTGTGGCTTCCCCACCGCAGTACCCCGGTCGTTCCTCAGGACTGCCGCTGTCGTTGGAACCGCCGTCCGTCGGCGCCCCAGATGGGACGCACGCCGACACCTGCAGCGCAAAGGCGGTTCCGACCACGGGAAGCAAGGTTCTGAGGTTCATGTGAATATAACTCACTTTGCAACGATGGCGCGGAACTCAGTGGAGGCAGTGGAGGGGCACCATCCCGGGAGCAAGAGTACGTTTTCGTTATGGTCCCCACAGCAACCGGCCAGCGATCTACAGCAAAGGGCTGTGAGTAGTCATTTGTGCCTGCGACTCCGCCGGTTCTTCGTGTGACCCAGGCCTGATCGGTATTTTGACCGAAAGAGTAGAGGAGCAAGCCCCCCGGATCACCGACTACCCCCGTGACCGCTTGCGGTGATGGTGTCCCGGCGCCGTGGATTTCGTTCGCTGGCAAGGCGCAGCGGAGGCGCGACCTCTTGGTCGTGCCGAGCACGCAACGCAGCCAGCGGGCGAAAGACCAAGCCAGGCGCCATCAATGCGAGTGGTCACGGGGGTATGTCTGTGTAGCCGTAGCTTAGGTAGCCACCAGAGTGCACCGCATCCTGGACGTAATCCTGACCGAGTACATGCCCACGTTCGAATCGAATTCCTGGTAATGTACGACCGCGGCTCCCGATAGTTGCGCAGTCTGAGTAGTAGGTATGGCTAGCACATGTCGTTGTGCCAATCTCCACCATCGGAGACCCTGATAGCTCCAGATGCGTAAGCGACCACAGGATCGCGAGCAATGCATCATAATGGTACCTTGGCGCCAGTGAGCTTCCCCGCGCGCGCCGACCGGAGTGGAGTGAAAGGATACCAGGGGGTAGGATCTGGGGGCGAAATCCACCAATTTGTGCGGTAGTCCTATCCGCGACAAGGTTCTGACGCGTGGTCTTCGAGCGCCCCGCCAGCAATTCTCCGTTCGTTCCGTCCCCGGCCAGGTGCTCTGTGTAGGTGCCCTCGTAGACGTCGCTGTTGCCTTCGTTCTGCCCGACGGCTGGGCCGAAGCGCGCCGCCACCTCGAAGTAGCTCTCGGGCACGAAGGCGCGGATCTCCTTCTCGCGCTCTACGACGAGGGCGAGCGTAGGCGTCTGTACGCGGCCGACGGAGTACAGGCTGTCCTTGCCGATCGAGTAGGCGCGAGAGAGGTTCATGCCGACGAGCCAGTCCGCTTGGCTGCGGCCGCGCGCGGCGTCCGCGAGGCCGTCGTGGTCACGGGCGCTCTTCCGGTTCTGAGGCGCGTACACAGTCCGCCGCGAGAAGCTGGAATTTGCGCCGGCGCGGCAGCGTCGTGGATCGAAGGCGGGCGACAACGGGCGGACACTTTCCCTTCTTAGAGCGGCCGTTCTACTCTTGGCGGTGGCCGTCGCGATCACCTGCGCGGGCGGCCGACGGATCATCAGAGGGAGGGACGGATGGCGTTACCAATCGGAGGCTCCAGCTCGTCGTCGGGTGCCCCGCGGCCGACCAGCTCGAGCGCGACGCCCGGCGCGAGCACCGGCCCTGAGGCCACCTCCTCGTCGACGAGCGCGCAGGAGCCGAACGCCTCCGAGACCTCCGAGGCCGCCGCGAGCCCCAGCGCCGCGGCGCCTGCCGGTGATCGCTTCGAGAGCAGGAGCAGCGCGAGCAGCACCGTGACGGGGGCGGCGGTGAGCGTTCAGCTCGCGCCCGCGCCGAGCGGCACGACGAGCGCGCCGCCGGCAAACCTGCCACCGATCGATCCGGCGCGCGTGCCCGACGACGCTGCGCTTCAGTCGGCGACGCCGACCTCGCGCGCGCGCCTGCTCGGCCGCCTGAGCGCGACGCAGCGCGAAGCCGAGGCCATGCCGCCGGGCGCCGAGCGCGACGCGCATCTGAGCGACACGCAGGCGGCGATCGATCGCGTGATCGACAACGTGCCGGATGGCCGCTCGCTGGAGAACACGCTCGAGGTGGCAGCGAAGAACGGCACGCTCGGCGCGATCACGGAGTCGGTGGGGCTCGAGCGCTTGATCGAGGCGGGCAACACGCTCGGCACCAACGTCAACGACGTGCTCGCTACCAGCGACACCGTCAAGGAGCGAGGGCTGACGTCGTACGAGCGCGAGCGGATCGAGGACAACTTCGCCAACACGCTCGATCCGGACAGCGTGCGCTTCAAATTCACGACGGGCGCGCAGACCATGGGCGCCGGCGCGATGGTGATCGGCAACACGATCCACGTCGATCCGAGCGATCCGCGCTGGGGCTTCGAGCCCGGCACGACGAGGCCCGCGAACGAGCGCGCCGCCGAGGAGTACAACCAGACGCTGCTGGCGCACGAGCCGACGCACGTGTGGTCCTACCAACACCAGGGCAGCCAATACGCCATCAACTCCGTCACCGATCAGGCGAACGCCATCGCCGAGGGTGGCGGCAGGGGCGGCGCCTACGGCTACGAGCCCGGACGAGCGAGCTTCTTCGACTACGGCGAAGAGCAGCGCGCGATGATCATGCAAGACCACGTCGCTGCCGAGCGCGCGCAGCAGCGGGGAGCCACCTCGGTCTACCTCCCCGGCCAAGGCGCCAGGGTGTCCGTCGCCGAGGCGCTCTCGTCGACCGCCCCCTACATGGCGCAGATCCGCGCGGCAGGACCGGGCAACCCGCACCCACCCGGCGCGGCCGAGGCGCACACACACGGCCCCGCGAACGGGCAGGATGGCGTGGCCGATCTCGTCGCCAACCACGCCGACGCGCTCGTCGCCGGCGCGGGCCGGACGGCGATGAACGCCGTCGCGAGCGGAGACCCACTGCAGGTCGCGGCGGGCGCGGTGGGCATCGCCGGCGTCATCGCGGGCTCGCTGGTGACCCGTGAGCAAAACGACGTCGATGGCGCCAGCGGCGGCGGCTCCGCGCTGCTCGATCAGGCCGGCATCCCGCGTGGGGTCGAGGTGAGCGGCGACGACTTCGGCGTCGAGTGGAGCGGCGCCGCTCGCCTTGGTTACGACGCTGGCTCGCGCGACGAGGGCATCGTGGCGGCGCCGGCGAACCCGCGCGTGGAGCTCGCGGCAGGCGCCGCGGGTGAGGTCGGTGACGCCTCGCTGCAAGGCAACGTCGCGGCCGAGATCGGGCTCGACGGCTCCCTCCGACAAGCGTCGGCCGCCTTCAGCGTGCAGACACCCGACGTGTCCGCGTTCGCGCAGGGCAGCTACGACGGCCGCGGCGAAGACGACATCGCGCAGGCGTCCGTCGACGTGCAAGGCAGCGGCTTCGGCGTGCAGGCGAGCGGCAATGTGCGCTGGAATGAAGCCGGCGTACAGGCCGCCAACCTCTCGGCCCGCGTCGACACCGCGCCGTTCTCCGTCGACGGCGACGTCGCGTTCGGCCCGGGCTGGCAGTTCGCGTCGGCGGACGTCAACGCCGACCTGCGCCAGCCCGGCTGGAGCGTGTACGCGAGCGCCAGCTTCGCGCCCGGCGGTCTCGACGCGCTCGGCGGCGGCGTCTCGGCGCAGCTCGGCGACTCCTCGACGCTGAGCGCGAGCGTGCGGGCCGAGGATCTGCTGAGCGACGCCCCTACCTACAACGCCAGCGTGGCCCTCGGCGGCGATGGCGCGACGCTCGAGGCCAGCGGACAGCACCAGCCCGCCACGGGGATCGCTTCCTTTCGCATCGGCGCCGTCATCCCGCTCAAGCCCTGAGACGATCGGTCTCTCTCGACAGCGCTCCCGCATCGTGCACACTGGGGCGACAAACGGTTGTCGAGGTGCCGCATGCGCTGGGTGGAGTGGTTGCTCATCGGGGTCGCGTCCGTGGCCGTCTTTGGCTGCGAGGGCCAGGCGGGCGATCCCGCGGTGTGCACCCGCGAGGCGGCGGCCGACGCCGGATCCGTCGACGAGCGCTGCGCCGCCGATCAACGCGACGTGATCGACGTGTTCTCGTACGAAGGCTGCGAGGGCGCCGTCGGCAGCTTCTATTGCGGTCGCCTCGCGCAGGAGCTGGTGCAGTGCCTGAAGGCGCTCTCCCCCGTCTGCGTCGAGGCGATCGGCGACCCGCGGGAGGCCGCCCGCGCCGCCATCGCCGCCACGGTCTGCCGGGAGCAGCTCGACGCCTGGGACAACTGCTTCGCCAACGGCGACGTCGCCGACGACGGCGACTCGGACTGACTTGCCTGCATGTTGTGCCGAGGCGGCGAAGCGCTCAGGGCCCGAGCAGCGCGGCGAGGGGCGCGAGGCTCCACAGCTCCCGGGGCGTGTCGGCGTCGCTGACGCTGCCGTAGCCGCCGAAGATCCACAGGGTGTCGGTCTCGGGATCGTAGAGCGCCGAGTGGTGCGCGCGGGCGTCGGGCACATGCCCGGCGATCGACGCCGTGACGTCGTGTGAGCTGCAGTGGCTGGCGTCGAGCTCGTCGAGGCAGCGGAACAGCCAGACGTCATCGAGCGGGCCGCTCTGGCCCTCGCCGCCGTAGACCACGACGGTGCCCGACGACACGGCGGTGGCCGAGGCGCCCGCGCGCGCCGGCAAGGGGCCGTCAGCGTCGAAGTCGACGGGCTGCCACTCGTCGCTGGCGTCGAGGTTCAAGGGAGACACCCAGACACCGGCCTGCGGCACGCCGCTGCCGTCGTAGCCGCCGACGAGGTAGGCGCGGTTCCCGCCCGAGAAGCGCGACGGGACGAGCGCCGCTCTAGACCGCGCGGGCCAGCCGGTGCCCGTCTCTAGCGACCAGGTGCCGTTCTCGAACGAGCTCACCACCCCGGCGCCGCTGAAGGTCCAGTCTTCGTCCAGCACGCTGAGGTCGGCGCGCTGCCCGCCGTAAACGCGGAAGCGCGGGTACGGGCCGCTGTCGATGATCGCCCCGGCCGCGGCGACGCGCGCGCTCGGCTTGGGGTCGGGCGCCGGGCCTTCGGTCCAGACGAGCTCGCTGCCCGTCCAGGTGCCGCGCCAGAGGTCATCACACAGCGTGAAGCTGCCCGCCTCCTCGCAGCGGCCGCCGGCGACGAACAGGGGCGGCCCGGAGCGGTGCTCGCCCGCGAGATCTCCCTCCGCGTACGCGAACGAGGAGCGAGGGGACGGCCGGAGCGCCGACTGCGGCAGGACCTGCCAGCGGCCGGCGGAGACGTCCCAGCGCCAGGCGTCGTCGTAGTCGGCGTCGTCCTGCCAGGTCTCGTAGAAGCCGCCGTAGAAGACGACCGGGTCACCGGCCTCGTCCTCTCCGGCGCCGAGCAGGGTGGCGCCGTGGTGGCCGCGCCCTGCCGGTGCTCCGTCGCGGCTGTCCCAGAGCACCGCCGCCGTCCACGACGGAGAGGCGGGCGTCAGCTCGACGAGGAGGAAGTCGCGGCTCTGCGGCGGGTCCGCGCGCTGCACGAGCGCGAGGAAGGTGCCGCGGCCCGGGTGGTGGTGAAAGCCGAGGATGTTGCCGGGCAGCGCGGGGCTCACGCTGGTCTCGCTCCACGCCTCCTCGTCGAGCGTGAGGTCGAGCAGGAAGACCTCGTCGTTGGCCGCGGGGTCGCAGTCGCTGAGGTCCGCGCCCACCGTGCAGCCGCCGACGACGACGAGCGCGTCACCCTCGGGCCAGAGGGCGACGCCGGCCCCGAGGCGCGGGGCGGGCGGGTTCGCCCGCAAGACGGCGCGCCACACGGGCGGATCGCTCGCGAGCGACAACGCCAACACGTCGCCGCGCGCGGCCGTGAAGTCTGGCGCGAGGCCGCCGTAGACGAGGATCTGGTCGCGTACGGCGTCATAGGCCGCCGTGGCGCCGATGCGGCCGGGGAGCTCGCCGCCGGTGGCGTTCGTCGTCACCAGCTCCGTGAAGGCCGCCGCCGCCGCCGTCAGCTCGACGGTGTGGACGGCGGTGCTCTCTTGGGTGGAGGGCGGCGCGCCGCTGCGTCCGAAGAGCACGAGCGCTCGCTCGCGCGTGGCGTCCCAGACGAGGCTGACGCCCGTGAGCGCGGGTGCGCCGGTGGTGCTCAGCGTCGTCCACGACTCACAGCCGTGCGCGAGCGAGAGGAGCGCCGTGTCGCTCACCGGCGTGCTGGTGTCTTTGTCGTTTCCGCCGAAGCGGAGCACCGCGTCGCGCCCGGGCAGCGCCAGCTGCGCGGAGAACAGGGTCTCCCCGCCGGTGGGGGCGATGTCGAGCCGGTGCCATGGCGTGCCCGCCGCGAGGGAGTACTCGAACGCGCTCTCCGCGTAGCCGCCGATGAGGCTCGCGCCGAATAGGATCCGGTCGTGCGCCAGGTCGAGCACCGAGGGCGTGCTCAAAAGGCCGAGGCCGTCGAGGCTCGGCGGGTGATGGAGTCGCCAGGCCGGCGCGTTGGCGGGCGGCTGCCGATCGCAGCTGACGACGGTGTCTCCCGGAGTCGGCGCGCCGCTGTTCGTCGGCGTGACCTCGACGCGGTAGCGCACGAAGGCGGGGTCGAAGGGAAAGGGGAGCGTGGGCGCCGTGCCGAGCACCTCGGTGCTGCCATCGCCACGCACGCCGATCCAACGGAAGTCGATCTGCTGCGTGTCGCCGGGATCGACGTCCGACCAGCCGACGGGAATGGCGCGTAGCCGTTCGCCGGGCCGCGGCTCGACGGGATAGAGGGCGACGCCCTGGAGCGCCGGCGGTGTATTGCCGACGAACACCTGGGCTTCCGCGAAGGGCCCTGTCACCCCCGCCGCGGACGGCGTGACGACGGCGCGCCAGGTGTCGCCCTTGTTCGTGCGCGCGGCGGGCACCGTCCATTCGTCCGCGAGATCGGCTTGCTCCGAGCTGCCGCGAAACCACGCCACCTGGTAGCTCACCGTCACGTTCGAGACGCTCGGGGTCTCGAGGCTGAGGGTCAGGTCATCCTGCGTCAGCGGGGCGGCGGGGAGCAGGGCGATGACCGGCTGCGTCGGCACCAGGGCGGAGCCGCCGTCGAGGTCATCCTCGCCCGCGTCCGCCTCCCCGGCGTCGCTGGTGCCGCTGTCGCTGGTGCCGCTGTCGCCGCTGCCGCTGTCGACGAGCCCGCTGTCGACGAGCCCGCTGTCGCTCGGGCCGCTGTCGAGGTCAGCGCCGGCGTCCGCGACCACGCCGGCGTCCTTTTGGAAGTCGGCGAGGTCCTCCCCCTCGAGCAGGCAGCGCGGGCCGCGCTCCGGATCTACGACGCAGACGCCCGCCCCGCCGCAGTCGTCATCATCGTCGCAATACACCCAGGGCTCGAAATAGAGGCACCCGCTCGCCGCGACGACGAACAGCGACGCGAGGGCGGGCACGAGGCTACTCGACGAGAAACGAAGCACCGAACGCTCCCGCACCGGCGAGGGTGAGCACGCCGCCCGCCGCCGAAGAGATGACCAGAACCTGTCCGAGGAGCTTTCCGTCGTTGCGCGCCTTGGGGTCGGCGGTCCGGTCCGCGACGTTCTCGAGGTTCACGACGGCGAGGGTACCCGCCACGGCCCCCGCCAACGCCGAAAGTCCCGCCACGCCGGCGCCGCCCCAGCGCAGCCCGAGGGCGACGGGAGAGGGGCCGACCTCGGCAGGCGGCTCGTCGACGATGACGGTGCCCGCGGGCAGGAGGGTGCGGGTGAGCCGCAGCGTCGCGGGCCGAACGCGATCGAGGAGCTCATCGAGCGTCGCCGCGCGGACCTCCTCGCGCGCCACCGGTCGCGCGGCCTCGGCGTCGAACAGGTTCAGCTGCACGACGACGGTCTCATCGAGCCGCCCGAGCCGCCCGAAGATGACGAACTGCGCCCCGAGCGCGCCGGCGATCTCGGCGAGGCAAGACTCCTGGTCGCAGCCAAGCGCCTGCTTCTGCGCCTCCAGATTGGCCACGCGCCGGATGTCCCCGGTGGTGACGACCTGCAAGGTGTCGAAGTCGGAGAGCGCCTGGGCGACGCTGCCGTTCACCAGCTCGGCCTGCGCGGACTCCACGCCGGAGACCTCCAGCTCGAGCACCACGATGGCGGTGCGCTCGGGTGCCTGTGCAGCGGCGAGGAGGCTGAGCAGCAGAAGCGATGGAGGGAGCGCCATGGGAGACGATTGTCTCCGAGAGTCGAGTCCGGAAGCAAACCGGGCGACGAGCGCGGACGGCGGGGAGGCTTCGTGATCGAGGGCTGTCGCGCTCGCGGGAGGAAGCGCGCGCGCTCCGCTGCGGGTGCGCCAGCTCTCGACGGGACGCTGGAAGTCGAGCCAGCGTCCGGAACGAGTGCTATCAGCGTCGCTGATACGCTCGACGAGCGCGGCCTTCGACCTGCCGCGCCCGAGGACGAAGCTCGCCGCCGGACCGACGACGCCACCAAGGAGCTCGCCATGACCAAGCGACCCACCGTGCTACTCGTGATCGCGCTCTTGCTGGCCGCCTCGTCGGGGGCGCTCGCCGAGCCCCTCGTCCCCGAGAAGCGCTACCGCGGCGAGAGCGCCGTCGAGGTCCCCGCGCTGCAGCTCGGCTTCTCGGTGCCGGCTGGCTTCACGGGCGTGCTGCCGTCGGGCAGCGAGTGGTTTCATGTCGGCAAGGACGACGAGGAGGGCCGCGTCTTCCTCTACGCCGACCGCGCGCCGAAGGAACAGATGAGGGCGCTCATGGGCGCTGCCTTTCCGGTGGCCGGCGTGGTCACGCTGACGCCGATGAGCGCCGTTCGCGACGAGGGCGGCGCGCTGGTCGCTGACTATTCGGCCAGCGACGGGCGAGCTCGCTACGCGGCCCACGTGCGCGTGCTGACCGGGAAGAGCGGCGTGTCGGTGGCCATCGTCGCCGTGGCGCCCGCGGAGCGAATTGAGCGCTACAAGCAGCTCGGCAAGAAGCTCGCGACGACGCTGCGCTTCGACGTGCCGACGGCGAACGGTAGCGGCGACGAGCCGAGCGGTCCGTGGGCGGCGGCGCTCGCGAACAAGCGCGTCGTGAAATTCGACCACGGATCGGGCTACTCCGAGAAGACCGAGTTTCTGCTCTGCGCGGACGGCCGCTTCGTGCGCCGCTTCGGCGCCTCGAGCCTGAGCGTCAACGGCAGCGGCGCCATGCACGACAAGAACGCCGGCCGCTGGTCGGTGCACGGCGACGCGCTCACGCTGCGCTACCACAACGGGGACTCGGCCACGGTGCGCCTCGAGGACCGCGGCGGTCAGCTCTTCGTCGACGGCGAGCGCTGGCTGCGAGAGAGCGCGCGCTGCCGCTAGGTAGGGCGTGTCTTCCTAGCGGATACGCCCTCGCCGGCGTGAACCAGCTCGACGTGCAGGTGGCGGCGCTCAATCCTGGATGGTCACAGGACGCCGGTCAGGCACCGGGGCGTCGGGTCCGGTGGCGCCAAGACGCGACGCCCCCTCGCTGCGCGGCGGCACGAGCTGCGCCACGGCCTCCTTCATGTCCTGCCCGGTGGGGGCCTGGTGCAGTCGTAAGCCAAAGACCGGGATCATCGCCAGCAGGTGATCGAAGAGGTCCGCCTGGGCTTGCTCATAGTCCGCCCACTTCACCGAGGCGGTGAAGCAATAGATCTCGAGCGGGATGCCTGTCTCGCTCGGGGCCAATTGACGCACGAGCTGGAAGAGCGTCGGGTGAATGCGGGGGTTCGTCCGCAGGTAGGCGGTGATGTAGGCACGAAACGTCCCGAGGTTCGTCACCCGTCGCGTGTTGATGGGATCCTTACCCGCGTCGAGGAGCTTCGCATTGTACTGCTCGAGCTCTTGGCGCTTCTCCTCGAGGTATTCGTCGATGAGCGCGAGGCGCCGCAGGTCCTCCCGCTCGGCGTCGGTCAAGAAGCGCACCGACGTCTGGTCGATGAGCAGCGCGCGCTTGATGCGGCGCCCGCCCGTCTCCTGCATGCCGCGCCAGTTCTTGTAGGACTGGGTGATGAAGCGATGCGTGGGAATGGTGCTGATGGTCTTGTCCCAATTGGACACCTTCACCACATTGAGCGCGATGTCGATGACGTCGCCGTCCGCGTTCTGCGAGGGCATCTCGATCCAGTCGCCCACCCGCAGCATGTCCTGCGAGGCGAGCTGGACGCTCGCGACCAGCGAGAGGATCGTGTCCTGAAACACCAGCATCAGCACCGCGGTCATGGCGCCGAGCCCCGAGAGCAGCAGCACCGGGGACTTGTTGATGAGGGTGGCGACGACGAGCAGCACCGCCGCGATCCAGACGATGATCTGCAGCACCTGCAGGTAGCCCTTGATGGGCCGCTCGTTCGCGCGCGGGGCCGTCCGCACGTAGATGTCGTTCACCGCGTTCAGCGCGTTCGAGGCCGTCGCCGCGACGGCGACGATCACCATGCACGCGGCCACGTTGCGGATGACCAGCGCGAGCCCGTCCGGCAGCCCCGGCACCGCGCCGATCCCCACCTGGATGACGACGGCGGGGGCGATCAGCGCCAGCCGGCGGATGACCTTGTTGTCGAAGAGGACGTCGTCCCACTCGTTCTTCGTGGCCTTGAGCAGGCGCCCGACCACCCGGCGCAGGATCAGCCGGGTCAGCGCGCTCAGCAGCCAGGCGCCGCCGAAGACGAGCACGAGGCCGAGCAGGGTGCGGACGTAGGGGATCTCGAGGAGCGGCGCTAGCTTGTCCATGGCGCGGCACACTAGCCGGATGCAGCCGTCCGCGACCAAGGAGGGATCACGGCGGAGGTGGGCCGGGATAGGGACGCGCAAATCTTGCGAGAAGCGCGGGGCGGAAGCGGCCCGAGGCGCTCTCCGCGAGAGCGCGAGAAGGAGCATGAGCAGGAGCAGCCCTCCCGTGGGTGACCGAGCACGCCGGCGGGCGCTGCGTAGAATGGACGGCGACCGCGCGTCGTGCCCGGACGCCGCGGTGGTGCCTCGGGGGGGCACGTGTTAGCGACGTCGTCATGACGGAGCCCGACATGCTCGGTCGAGGTCGCGAGGCGTTTGCGCAGCGGCGATGGAGCGAGGCGTACGCGCTGCTGGCGGAAGCAGAGCGCGGGTCACCCCTCGCCGCCGTCGATCTCGATCACTTGGCGACAGCGGCGTACCTGAAGGACGACGAGGCCGCGGCGATCGCTGCCTGGCAGCGCGCCCACCACGCGTGGCTCGACGACGGTGAGGTGGAGCGAGCCGCCCGGGCCGGCTTTTGGGTCGGTCTCGTCGCCTTGATGAGCGGAGGCCTGTCGCAGACCACCGGCTGGCTCGCGCGCGTTCAGCGCCTGCTGGGCGAGAGCGGCGCTCATGCTCTCGAGCACGGATACCTCGATGTCCTGTTGGGGCTGCTCACGATGGGCAAAGGCGACGGCGGGCGCGCCGCCGAGATCTTCGCGCGTGCCATTTCGTGCGCTGGCAGCTTCGACGAAGCCGACCTGATGGCGATGGCTTTGCTCGGCCGTGGCCAGGCGATCATCCACGACGGCCACGTCGTGCAGGGCATCAGCTCGCTCGACGAGGCCATGGTCTCGGTCACGGCCGGCGAGGTCTCTCCCATCGTCGCCGGCATGGTCTACTGCGGGGTCATCGGCAACTGCGAACGCGTGTTTGATTCGGCGCGGGCGCGCGAGTGGACCACCGCTCTCGACGCGTGGTGCGCGTCGCAACCGGGAATGGTGGCGTTCCGCACGCAGTGTCTGGTGCATCGATCGGAGATCATGCTGCTCCGCGGTGCGTGGAGCAGCGCGCTCGACGAGGCCCGACGTGCCTGCGAGCGCGTGACCAGCGGCGCGCGACGGATCGCAGGACGCGCGCTCTACCAGCGCGGCGAGGTGCACCGCCTACGAGGGGAGCTCGACGAGGCGGACGCGAGGTACCGCGAATGCGCACACCAGGGTCATGCTCCCGAGCCGGGCGCGTCCCTCTTGCGGCTCGCGCGAGGCGACATCGACGCCGCCGCGACGATGATCCAGGTCGCGCTCGCCGAGGTCGGCGAGCAAACGGGGCCGCCGCCGGCCAGCACGCGGGTGAAGCTGCTTCTGCCCTGCGTCGAGATCCTGCTCGCCGCGAGGGAGGACGAGGCGGCCACGCGCGCCGCCGACGAGCTCGCGGATCATGCCGCCGCGCTGGGAGCCACGCTCTTGCAAGCGGCGGCGGCAAAGGCACGAGGCGCGGTCCTGCTTCACGGCGGAGACGCGCGCGCCGCCCTCGGCGCGCTTCGCCGCTCCTGGGCGCTCTGGCAACAACTGGAGGCACCCTACGAGGCGGCCCGCGCGCGCGAATTGATCGGCGAAGCCTGCCGGCAGCTCGGCGACTGTCAGGCGGCAGAGCTTCACCTCGACGCGGCACGCTCGGTGTTTCGAAGGCTCGGAGCGGCCACGGAGCTGGCCCGGCTCGAGGGCGCACCGGCCCGCGCGAGGCGAACGGAGGCCTCGTCGCTGACGTCTCGCGAGCGCGAGGTCTTGAAGCTCGTGGCGACGGGCAAGACGAACCGACAGATCGCCGCCGTTCTCGCGCTCAGCGAGCACACGATCGCGCGCCACCTGAGCAACATCTTCAACAAGCTGGGCGTCACGTCACGGACCGCGGCCAGCGCCTACGCGTTCGAGCACCAATTGGTCTGACGGAGCTGCATGGTCGATCTTGACCATCGGGCTCCGCACGCGACGTGGCGGATCCGCGCGATGCGCCCGGCGCACGATCGCTCGTAGGTTTTCCACCACGCGCGCCGCCGCAGCGCGAGGAGGACGCTCGCTATGGTTCAGGAGAGCTTCGGCCGACGCTACGGGGGCGCCGCTCCCGAAAACTACGAGAGACATTTTGTGCCCGCGATTGGTGCTCCGCTCGCGCGCGATCTCCTCGACAAGGCCGAGCTGTCCGTCGGTGAGAGCGTGCTCGACGTCGCGTGCGGGACCGGCGTGGTCACGCGCTTGGCGGTAGAGGACGTGGGCCCGGGCGCCGTCGTCGCGGGTCTCGACGTCAACGCGGGCATGTTGCGGGTCGCCCGGGCCAACACGCCGCCCGGCGTCGCCATCGACTGGTACGAGACGAGCGCCGAGGCGATGCCGCTCCCCGACGACGCGTTCGACGTCGTGCTGTGCCAGATGGGACTGCAATTCATCCCGAACAAGCTCGCGGCGCTGCGCGAGATGCGACGTGTCTTGTCGCCGAGCGGGCGCGCGCTCGTCAGCGTGCCCGGCCCCACTCCGGCCATGATGACGATTGTGGCGAACGCGCTGGCGCGTCACGTGGACCGCAAGGTCGCGCAGTTCGTCCACGTCGTCTTCTCGTTGCACGAAGAGGACGAGCTTCGCCGCCTGATGACGAGCGCGGGCTTTCGGCAGGTCCGTGTGGTGGTCGAGGAGCGCGCGCTCGCCGTCCCGCCGCCGGCGCAATTCCTCTGGGGCTACCTGAACAGCACCCCGCTCGGCAGCGCGCTCGCCGCCGCGGCGCCCGAGCAGCGAGAGGCCACCGAGCGAGACGTCGTGGCCGCGTGGCAGGACTGCCTCGTCGACGGCGAGCTGTTGCTCGAGGTGCGCATGAGCACCGTCGAAGCCGCCTCCTAGGGGGACGCACGCTCTAACGCTTCTTCTTCGCCGGATCGTCTTCGGGCAGACGGAGATGCTGCGTGTTCTCGTGCTCGGCCGGGTTGTCGTTCGTGAGCTGATCGAAGATCGCGCCCGAGCGCAGCGGCCCTCCGGACGGCGACGGACGGTGCCGCAAGGTCTGCTCGTCGTCGTTGAAGCTGCCCTCCGGCGGGGCCTGCTCGCGCGCGGGCGGCGGCGCCACCGGCACGGACGTCGGCGTGGGCGTGCGCTTCGCTCGCGGCGGCTCCTCGTCGATGGTGTCGGCGCGCACGATGGCGTGGCGTGGATCGGTCAGCTCGTCGTGGCGCACGGGCATGGAGGCGAGCGCGGCCATGAGGCCGGTGCCGTCGCTGTCCGGGGCCCGCTGACGTCGGGCGGGGGCCGACTCTTCCTCTCCGGTCGGGCCGGTGTCGGACTCCGGGTAGGCGCGGAAGCGACCGGTGGCGCGCTCGAGATCGCCGCCGGGCGCGGCGCTCTGTCGATCGGTGGTCTCGCGCGGCTCGTCGGGCGCGCTCGAGCGCTCGAGGTCCATCA
>CAYLZW010000019.1:0-38997 GCA_964388085.1 uncultured Myxococcales bacterium
CAGCTTCAGCACGCGGCGGCCAGGGCGTCAGGACCGACGCGGCGAGCATGTACTTCTGAAGAACCACGACGGCCTCGTAGTTGCCGACCGCAGCGAGGTTCTTCGCGCGGGCCATGAGCAAGCGCGCGAAGGCAGCAGCGTCGTCGCCCTGCACCTTCCCGTGCTTCTCGACGTCGTCGAAGGCAGCGATAGCTAGCTCGAGCACCACCACGTCGTCGGCCTTCGCCGCGAGCTCTCGTGCCTTTGCGAGCGCTTCGGCGTGGCGCTGTAGCCGTGCTTGCCGCGCGTCGTCGACAGTCGCAACCGCCGCTGGTTCATCTCGCGTCGACGAAGGCGGGTCACTCGCGGCAAGGTTCGCGATCTGTCCGATGACACCGAGGACGACGACTCCTCCGATGACCGCGAGGATCGTCACCGGCTTCGTGCGGGGGGACGCTCCTGGGACAGCCTCGCCCGTCGACACACGCGCGCTATGCGCCTTGGCGGCGGCGCCGCAGCGGTCGCATGGCCCTGCGGTGGAAGTGAGCGCGGCGCCGCACTCCAAGCAGAACCTGTTCTCCGTGTCTGTCGTCGTCGTCTCGTCCATGGCGATCTCCGGCCTGCCGCGCCCAGCGCGCCGCTGCAATAAGTTGCAGCGATGATAGCCGGGGCCCTGCCTAGCGTGAGCCGTGTCGCTGGAGATTCACGCTCGGGTAGCCGAGAACATCAGGCGGCGCGCCGCAGCGCGCGCGATGAGCCTCAACCGCCTGGCGGACTTCGCCGGTGTGTCTCGACGGCAACTGTTCAACTTTCTCGCGGGTGAGCACGACGTCACGCTGGGCTGGCTCGACCGCGTCGCCGCGGCGCTAGACGTCGACGTCCACGACTTGACGACGCCAGTAGACTGACGGGGGCGGTTGAAGCCGAGTCGCCAGCGCGGTGCGGAGCGGCTATGCTAGGCACATGGTTTCGCGCTCCCAGTCCGAGCCCAAGGCCCCTCGACGCCCCGACGACGTCGAGGCCGTCCGCGAGCGTGGACGAGCGGCGATGGCTGCGATTCATCGGCGCTCGGTCGAGCTCGGCCTCGACGAGATGAGCGAGGACGAGATCGACGCCGAGATCCAGGCGACGCGGCTCGAGAACGACTTCGGTCTCGCCCGAGGAGCGATCGTCGTCCAGTCCGCGGACGAGGGCTACGTCGCTCGCTGCGAGACCACGGGCGACTCGGCGGCTGCTGCTGGTGCCCTCGACGCCGTGCGCGCGCTCGGCGACCAGCTCGCCGCCTCCCGCCCGTGAGGCTCGTCGTCGACACCAACGTCCTCGTGTCCGCGCTCCTGAAGCCGTCCGGGGTCTCTGCCCTCGTCGTCTCCCTCGCACGCGAGGGGCTCTTCACCCCGCTCTACGACGAGCGCATACACGGTGAGTACGTCGACGTGCTCGCGCGGCCGCGCCTCCGCATCCCGGCCGACGACGCTGCGGCAACAGTAGCCGCGCTCGTGGCGACAGGGGAGCACGTCGACGCGCCTCCGTTGCCGCTCGTGCTTCGTGATCGAACGGACGTCCCCTTCATCGAGGTCGCCGTCGCCGGGGGCGCGTCGGCCGTCGTCACGGGGAACGCGCGCGACTTCGATACCGAGCTCGTCGCTGCGTGGTCGCCGCGCGCGCTGCTCGATCGCCTCCGGGAGGGGCTCGCATGACAGCCAACGTGACAGCCACCGGAGCGGCATCCAGCGGTACCCCGCGCACGAGCGGCGACCCAAAACGTCGAGATCTCGAACCCCTAGCGACGTCGCGACACACGACGGACGGCCTACCTCGGGACTGTTAACCACCGGGTCGGCGGTTCGAGCCCGTCCTGCGGAGCCATTTTTCTCTCGTCGCCAACCGACGGCGAGGGTCGGTAAACAGAAGCCCCCAAGGAGCGATCCGAGGGGGCTTCGCCGTTTCTCCCCAGAACTCCGGGCGTTTCGCGCGCTGCGCGTGCTGCGGCGGCGCTCGCGCACGTGCTCGCAGAGAGCGCCGAGCGAGCGCCATGAGCGCCGCGTGGGACAGCTCTCCCGCTCTCTCTCCTGTCCCGTGGGGAGAGAGAAGCCGAGAGGCGTTTAACTGCGGACCCGGCGATCAACAGTCGGCCCCGTTGATCAACAGCTTCGGCGTCCGCGACGGGCCGAGCCTGTTGATCACCGGGGCGACGGCTCGCGAGGAGCGACGAAGGGTTGTCCGCCGTCGCGCGTGGAGAGCTGGTCGCGCGAGCTTCGAGCGTCGGCGTGGTCGCGGACATCGGCGGGCCTGTTGATCGTCGGGGCGTTGTCCCAGTGGGGATCGACGGCAGCCGGGCCCGACGAGATAGCGTGCGCCTCGCTCGACACTCGTGCGATGGAGAGCATCGACTACACCTTCGCCGTGACCCGGTGCGGACGCACGCGGAGAGCAGCCGCGCAAGCGGAGGACGGATCTTGGCTGGTCTTCCGCCGCCGTCGCATAAACGACGGGCGAGCTACGGAGTTTTCGGAAACGCAGCCCAGCTACCGAAGCTCAGCAAGGCGTTACGTCGGAGCATCAAAGGCAGAGCGCAGGAATGGAGTACGGAGGGAAGCGATCCTTCCAAGGCCGGGCCTCCTCGAGTTGATAAGCGAGCCCGAGTAGCAGTGCGTCCGCACCTCTTGCCGCGGCGAAGTGCGTGCCCATGGGAAGGCCTTCCGGCGGGAAGCACAGCGGGACTGACATGGCAGGGCAGCCTGCGATGTTCTGGATGGGCGTGTAGCCGAGCACACGGCTCGTACGCGCAATGAGCTCCTCATGGTCAAGGGTCGGGGATAGGTGGCCGATCAGCCACGGCGCGCTCGCGAGAGTCGGCGTCACGATGACGTCGTATGCTTCAGCTTTCTCGCGGTAACGGTGCACGGCGCTCGCGAAGGCGGTCCGTGCCTCCGCGAGCGCGCCCGGGCCACGTGCAAGATACTGGTCGACGAGCGCCCAGGTGAACGGCTCGAGCTCATCGCGTTGTACCGGAAGCGCTCGCATGCCATCGACGGCATCTACGGCGGAGGACACCGCTGCGCCCGCTACGATGAAGAACGCGTCCGTGAGTGGCGCGGCATCGAACCAGGGAGCCTCCACCTCCTCGACGTCGTGCCCAAGATGCGAGAGCAGCGTGAGCGCTTCCTGGTGGGCGCGTAAGACGCGGGGCTCAGGCTCCGCGCCCGTGATCGTCTTCGTCCATGTCGCAACGCGAAGCTTGCGTGTGATTGGCTCGCGCACGAATCCCACGGCATCGCCGAACGAAGGGTCTTCGGTGATGGAGAGAAACAGCGCGCTGTCTCGCACGGAGCGTGTGATGCAGTGATCGCTGGTCATGTCGCCGAAATCCGAGCTGCTCAGGCTGGCGGACAACGTGCGACCACGGCTCGGCTTGAAGCCGAAGACCCCGCAGGCCGACGCGGGCGCTCGGATGGAACCGCCACCGTCGTTCGCATGGGCGAGCGGCACGAGGCCCGCAGCGACTGCGGCCGCGCTTCCACCGGACGAACCCGCAGCCGAGTGCGCGAGGTTCCAGGGGTTGTGGGTGACGCCCTCGAACAACGTCTCCGTGCTGGCGAGCAGACCGAACTCGGACATGGCGCTCTTGCCGACACAGACGAGCCCCGACTCCGCGAGCCTGCGCGTGTATGGCGTGTGCTGCTGCGCGAAGTTCCCTTTGAACACGCGTGCGCCCAGTGACCAGCGCAGGCCCGGCCACGAGATTGCGTCCTTCACCAGAAAGGGGACACCTGACAAGGGTCCGCGTGCCGCGCGCGGCCTCGACTCGTTCACGCTGACCACGGCGCGCAACAGTGGATTGAGCGCTTCAACGCGCGCCATGCAGGCGTCGAAGAGCTCCGCCTCGGAGAGTTCGCCGCGGGCAACCAACTCCGCTTGCGCCATGGCGTCGAGTCGGGCGAGTGAAGAGAGGTCACTCATTGGCTTTTCATACGGTCCGCTCTCTCACGACCTTCGCGAGGAGGTCGCTGAGCAGGGTCTTGGTCGAGTCGAAAGTAGACATGGGCACCCACCACCGGCGATTCCGCCGCGAGCGTCCGAGGATATCCCACGGGAACGACCACCAACACCAGGAACGCGGGCGGCCACGAGGCCGGCGCCGAGAGCGCGATCGGGCCTCCCACGCACTGCTCGGAGGCGCGGGCTGCCGCTGGTATTCTCACTGGCGTGAAGCGACGGCTCCGCAAGAAGAAGCGCATCGGCGAGTTCCAGGAGCTCGGATTCGAGGTGCTCGCCGACCTGCGCGATGGGCTCTCGCCCATCGAGTTCGATGCGTTCCTCGACCGCTGGATCAGCGCCGTCGAGGGCCGCCAGCTCGCCTTCGGCGGTGGCGGCGGGCACGACGAGAAGTTCGAGGGGTTCGTCGCGCGCGCTGGTCGGGGCAGCGCCTCCGACGAAGATCGCGCGATGCTTGCCGCGTTCCTCGAGAGCGACGCGGCAGTGATTCGTCACGAAGTGCGTGAGCTTCGCGACGCGTGGCACGAGGCACCGACGGGATGAGCTTCTTCTCCAAGCTGAAGGCGGCGTTCTCAGGGACGCCTGCATCGGGTACGGCCTCCGCTCCCGCTGACGCCACCGTGGCGCCCGGCCCGTCGTGGCGCATCGTCCTCACAGCCATCGGCATCTTGACCCCGACGTGCCCGCACTGCGGCCACGCGTTTGAGAAGATGCCGCAGCGTAAGCGCGCCTGCCCACAGTGCAGCGCCGTCTTCTACTCGCGGAAGCGCTCACTCGATGGCGCGAAGGTGCTGCTCACCGAGGCGCACGCTCGCGAGGGCGAGGCGCAGGACGCGCTGGTCACGCTCACGCAGGAGGGAGTCTCGGACGCCGATCTGGACGCGCTCGTTCACGCGCTTCAGGGCCAGCTCGGTCGCGTTCCAACCGCCGACGAAGTCCTCACCCAGCATCTCGCGCGCGCCGCCGCCGCTCATGCCGATGCACTCAACTGGGGGCTGTACCGGAACGCTCGTTTCAACCTCGCAGAGTCCTGCGCGCGGCGCGGGCAGCACGAGGACGCGCTCCGTCTGCTCATCGAGGTCTCAGTGCTCGACCTGAACGGACCTCGGAACTGCGGAGGGAGCAAGGACCCGGAGCTCCTGCGGCGCTTCCCTCCCTTCGACCCGAAGACCGCGTTCCTCGCGCCGGGCATCATCAACCGGACTGTCGAGATCATCGATCTGCTCAAGCTTTCGCCGGACGACACCCGCCGCTTCTTCGAATCGGTGGCGGGCTCCGTCGGGCCGACGCTGAAGCTGCCGCGCTCGGCAGCGAGCGTCTGGCGAGAGCTGTCGAAGGCTCTCATCGACGCGCGGGGCTGATCAGATGGCGACCTTCTCGAGGAGCGCCATCCCGCGCGCGGCCTCGGATGAACGTCCCGGCGCTCGCAGAGAAGTACCGCGAGCTGTACGGCGAACCCACGCGCTCGCGGAATCGGGCGTACCTGAAGAAGCGCCTGGCCTGGCGCATCGAGGCGAACTTCCAGGGCGACCTTTCGCAGGGGGCCATCGCGCGCATCCAGCAGCTCGGCGACCAGCTCCCTGAGCGCTGGCAGATGCGCCTCGGGCAGGCCGCGAACGCGGCCGACGCGACGAGCGACGACGCCCCGGCGCCGACGACGCAGGCGGTCCTCGCGGCGACGGAGCCCCGCGATCCCCGCGTGCCGCCGCCGGGCACCGTCATCAGCCGCGTCTTCGACGGCAAGACCCACGAGGTGACGGTCTGCGTCGAGGGCTTCGAGTACGCGGGCCGAAAGTACAAGACGCTTTCTGCCATCGCGACGCAGATCGCTGGAACGCGCTGGAACGGCTTCCTCTTCTTCGGGCTCAAGAAGCCGAGCACCGACGCGAGCGAGGAGAGCCCGGCATGAGCGACGACTTCTTCCGCACCCGCATGGGCCACACGTTCTACGAGTCGACGATGCCGTCGCTCGTGCGCGAGCTGGCGCGCCTGAACCAGAACCTCGAGCGGCTCGTCGCCCTCGCCGAGAAGCGAGAGGCGAAGCCCGCCGAGCCGGCGCCCGCCGCGACCACGCCGGAGGAGCGATGAGCCGGCGCCCCACCAGGAGCAGCGTCGAGCCCGAGACGAGGCGCGTCGCCATCTACACGCGCAAGTCGACGACGATGGTTCTCGAGCAGGAGTTCAACTCCCTCGACTCCCAGCGCGAGTCCTGCCTGGCGTACATCCAGCGCCAGCCGGGCTGGAAGCTCGTCGACGAGCGCTACGACGACGGCGGCTTCACTGGCGCGAATATCGATCGCCCCGCCTTCACGCGCCTCATGGCCGACGTCGAGGCGGGCAAGGTCGACGTCATCGTCGTTTACAAGGTCGACCGCCTCTCGCGCTCGCTCCTCGACTTCGTGAAGGTGATGGAGCGCCTCGGAGCAGCGGGCGCGTCGTTCGTCTCGGTGACCCAGAACTTCTCGACGGCCGACGCGATGGGCCGGCTGACGATGAACATGTTGTCGTCGAGGAACTACGCGACGCTGATGCAGTCGCCTGCTCGACGAGGCCCGGGAGATTGAGCTCGATCGCCTCGGGCGACATGCCCTTGAGCGAGAGGTTCTCGCGCAGGACGGCGGCGATGTGCCTGCTGAGCCGCTCGTTCTCCGTCTCGAGAACGCGGGCCTTCTTGCGAAGCACATCGATGCTCTGCTCATCGCTGACGCGCATGCCTTGATCTATCGCGTTGGCGATGTGTTTGGCGCGCGCCGTCGACGAGAAACGACGTTCAGCGGAACGCGGCCGAGTCCACGCGGCTAGCGCGCGCCAGGTCCACAGGCGGCGGGCTCAGCGGCATCCGGCCGACCACCGAGCAACCCTCCAGCATCAGCGACAGCTCCGCGGAGGTGAGCTCCACGACGTCGCCATCGCCGTTCCACAGCGCGGCGAACCGCCCCTGGTCGAGCCGCTTCGCTAACAAGCAGAGGCCGGTACCGTCGGCCCAGAGCACCTTCGCTCGCGTACGTCGTTTAGATACGAAGGCGAACACGTCGCCCGCAGCGACGTCGTGCCCTATCTCGGAGACAAGACCTGATAGCGTGTTGAAGCTCTTTCGCATGTCACATGGCCTCGGGTAGGCGAATACGCGCATTCGGCCCGATGGCCCGATCACGAGAGCGCTCGGATGAGCGTGGCGACGTCATCGAGGTCCAGGTTCTCGATGAGGAGGCCGTGCGGGCCGCGCACCACGATGCTCTTCGGGCAAGGCGACGGTTGCTCATCGACGACGACGATCGGCACCAGCGTCGCAGGCGAGTCCTCGACGAGGAGCCGCGAGACCGTCGGCTGGCTCACGCCCAAGCTCGCCGCGACGCGAGACCTCGACGCGCCGCCAGCGACCTCACGCTTGACGTAGGCGCGCAGCGACGCGCGGAGAGCGGGCGGGAAGCGACGGCGTCGCGTAGGCAGGGCGGCGATGGCGGCACGAAGCTTACGGGTCTCGTCGGGCATGCAGAGCCTCCTTTGGGGGAGGCAGCTTCAGCATGCGACGGCGTCGGTGTCAGGACCGACGCGGCGAGCATGTACGCTCATCCAGGTGCTCAAAACTTCCGCGAGTTGGAGCGCCTTCCGCTCGGCGCAAGAGCGGAGGAGCCAAGGCAACGTCGCATCGGCGGCGTGTTCATAGCCCCATCGGCGAGCTTTCCGTTCATGCTGATGGGTTTCGTTCTCGGGTGGCGCTCCCCAACGCTGGGCATGGGCCGCACGCACGCGCTTGGCGGACGGGCGCGACAGCGGAGGCCCGAAGGCGACGAGGAGCGCCCACAGATCGCGCTCGGCCTCGTTCCGCGGCACCACCGCGCCCAAGTCGATGACGTCCAACCGCTCGCAGAAGGGCAGGCACCGCATGGCGATGCCTTGCAGGCTTGGATCGATGCCGAGCTTCCCCGGCCTCAAGCGAAACTCGATGCGAGTGCAGGACCGCCAGGCGTCGGCGTGGAGCGGCACAGAACTGCCTGTATCAAATCGGCCGTCGTCGACGCCGCGTTCCGCCTCGAGCTTGCAGTAGAGCGCGACTCGGGCGGGAGAGTCCCATCCGCCGAGGTAGTAGCCGGTCCGCCCGCCTTCGTGTGGAAGGACGTCTGACGAGCGTACCGCCGGCCTCCTTCTCCACGGCGCTCGACGACGAGCAAGTTCGCCGCGGGCCGCTCTAGGTCCAGGGCAACATGGATCTCGTCGACGCAAAGCGAGGACGGTTCAGCGTACGGAGCGGCGAACTCTTGAGGATGCTGTCGAGGAGACCCATGCAGCACGCGGCGCCCGTCACCTCGATGAAGTAGTCTCCGCGACAACGCTGCTTGCCGTACGCGCGCGCTCCGAGAACGGCGGGAGTCACGCCCTCTCTCGTTCGCAGCTCGGCGATGCGCCAGAACTTCCGAGCGCGGATCTTCGAGCACACCGTCTCGAGTACCGCCGTCGCGAGGATGAAGAGCATTGGCCCGCGCGCCGTCTCGAGCAGGTACGTGCAGGATGGCAGCTCTTCGAGGCGCATGCGCTCGCGCTGCTCTTTATCGGCCTCGTTCCACCGACTGCGGAACGAGAAGCGCTGCTTCTTCGTCAGCGCCCCGAGCAGGTCTTCGAGCACTCCATCGAGTTGCGGCTCGTCGGTGTCATCGCACGCGAGATCGCCAAAGAGCCTCAGGCGATCGATACATACGACGGACTGGATCGCGTTCGCCGCCCGACGCCCCGGGTTCTCCGACGCGCTCCCGTGCGAAAGCAGGTCGCCGAAGCGTGTCTTCACGAGCGGCTGGTACAGAGCGCTGATGAGCCCCGGAGATTCAAGGTGGGCTTCCAGCTTCGCCCTCGCGCCGCCAACCGGCGCGCGGCCATCGAGGACGTTGTGGGCAGATGTCAGCGGCCGCCCGAGTTCACGAGCCAAGCCCTCGATCTGCGAGGGGAAGTCCGCGACGCGGACTCGTAGCATGGCCTGCGCTCGATCGGTGAGTCGCTCGCTTCCGGCACGCCCGCGCCGGCCTCTCGGTGGCGTCGAAAGCCACTCGCCCATTTCGGACTTTCCACCGCTGGCGAGGGGCCGCCCTAGTGGTGGCGAGGGAAAGGGGTCCATTAGGCCGCGCTGTCTTCCGCCGGCCTCTCGAGCAGCGCGTGAACAGCAGCGACTTGCTCGTCACCAGGCATCGCCAGGATGGCGCGCAGGCGACGCTCGCTGAGTGATGGCGTCGCTCCGCCATCTCGCTCGACGAGGTAGAGAGCGCCGGGATGGAGGTCGAGCAGCGCGAGGAGCTGGGTGACGCGCGCACGGGAGATGCGGTGCTTCCGGGCGAGGTCGGCCCTGGAGATGCCGTCAGATGCGAGTTGGCGTGCCCAAGCGCGCGCGGTCGCGAGCGCCTGCGCGGCTGAGCCACGGCGACGGGTGGGCGGACGTTTGCTCGGCCGGCGCCGGTCGCCGGCTAGCTGGCTCCTCGTCCAGCGCAGCCGGAGACGCAGTGTCACAGGGCGAGCGGTTCGTGCGGCGCTCCGGTTGGGGAGCCAAGGAACGTCTCGGGTAACCGAGACGTTTCTTTTTGCGAGACCGCCACTCACCACAGAGCAGGACGGAGCTCGAACGGCCGATGCGCGCGCCCTCCCGGAAGAGCCCGTTTTGCGGAGGCAAGCCGCGAGAGCCGCTTCGCGGCAGCCATCACGCCTCGACGTCGAGCTCCAGGAATTCTCCGTACCTTGCCACGGCGGTCTTCACGTCCCGAGCCATCGTGCCCTTGGGCGTCGTCGAGAAGTAGTCGATGTCCACCCGCACAGAGCGACGCGACAGCGTGCGCCGCCAGGTGCCGATCACGCGGCCGTCGACGATGACGCAGGGGTTCAGCATGCCTCCCCCGGCGTTGTGTCGCTTTCCGTGCTGCGGGTCGAGCACCGCCGCGCGATCCTTGTAAGCGACGAGGTACTCGTCGAAGGCCGGCAACAGGTACGCGCCGCGCGCCCCTCGGGGGGCCACTGGCTCGTCGGACCGCCAGTACTCTTTGCCGTCCAACACCTCGCGGTAGAGGCTGGATGCCACCGACAGAAGGCCCCCGCGCAGCTCCGTCGTCGTCAGACCTGACCACCAGACGAGATCCTCGAGCGTCGCCGGACCGCGGCTCCGAAAGTAGCGGAGGGCGAGCTCGGCGAGCGCCTCGTCGCGCACGAGGGGCGCGCGGGCGTTCGCTGCGCGCTCGTCGAGGAGCGCCCAGGTTGTCTGCTTGCCGCGGCGCGCCCCGCTGCACAGCACGCCTGCGAGCTCGGCCCGCGCGAGCAGGTGCGGCAGGCGTTGCTCGGAAGGATCGATGCCGGCGTCGGCGAGCGCGACGCCGAGCTCCGCGCGCGTCCGGTGTCGACCGCCGCGCACGGCCTTCCGCAGAGTGCGGTTGCTCTTCTTGAAGGTGGCGTCGTCTAGCTCGAGCTCGCGGTCCCTTCGTGCGCTGCGGGAGATGACCCGCGGGGCGACGAGCGCCAACAGCCAGCGGATGTCCGCCGGCGCGACGAGCTGCCAGGTGGAGCGGAACACGTGCGTCCGCAGCACGCTGCCCTCGTCGAGCGCGTCCTCGACGCTCGCGTCCGTCGCGGCTCCCTCGGGCAGGCGCAGCCCGAGCGCCCACTTGGACGCGGCGTAGTCCTGCGCCTGCACGGCGACGAGCGAGGCGACCAGCTCCGCCGCCGTGGTGCAGGGATGGCGTGTGATGTTCTGCACGCCGAGGCGCCATCCCGGCAGGTCTGTCGTCGTGCGATGGAGCGTCCTCGGCATGGTGCGAACCTCGCGGCTCGACACTGTACTTCTGACGACGGCGGCCGTGCGCGACCGGTCGCGCGCTCGTGACACGACAGCGCTGACATGTGGCGGCTTGACACTGCGCCTGGCTCGCCCTCCTGCAGACACCGGCACACATGGCCTTGGCGCGAGATACCCACACGAGCGCTGCAGCCGAGGTTCTCCGCCGGCGCGTGACGAATGGCACGTCGATTGGACCGTGGCCCGCGATCGAACCGGGGGAGAGCGCCAATGTGCCACGATACCGACTCGACAGACAGACGAACCCGGCGGCGGAGGCAGCGACGAGCGTGCAGCGCCGGCTGCTTCCTCCTCGTCGCGCTCCTCTCTACGCACGCGCACGGACAACGCGATCGAGCGTCGCCCGAGGGCGAAGGGTCAACGTGGCCGCTCGATCTCGCCGCCGCGCTCACGACCTGCGCAGCCACACAGTGCGCGGACGCGGATGACGCCCAATGCGCGTCCACATGCGACGCGACACGGAAGGAGGCACCTGTCTGCCGCGAGGTGGATTGCTCTGAATGCCTCACGAGCGGCGGCCAATGTGCCGCCGGTGAGGATTGCAGCGAGCGCGTGTGCGTCCTGTGCGGGTGGCCGGATGAGCGCGGTGAGCTGCTCGGAGCCTGTCGCCAGTCGAGCGTACCGGCGCTCGCGGCGCCGTCCGCCGGCGTCGTCGTCGCGGCCCTGGACGAGAACGTGCCGCGGCAGGTGCGTCGGATGGAGCTGCCGTCACGTCGCGCTGCCTGGGCGCTGTACGAGCTCAAGGACCGCCGCTACCACCTCTTGCTGTCCGGAGACGTGCAGAGCCCCGCGCCCAATCGTCCCGCGGAGACGGGCGCTTCGTCGGCGCGTCCCGTGCCCACCGCGGACATCAGCCTGCGCGATCGGCTCGGCGGCATGGGCATCCTCGCGCTCATCGGCAGCGCCCGTGGCGACGACGAGGGCGCCGTGGCGAGCATCTTCTCGGCGGGCTCGAGCCTCGACGACAGCGTTCGCTCGTCGCTCGACGTGCCGGTGTCGGCGCGGGTCTCGAGCGTTCTCGCGCAGCGGAGCGGCGTCGACTGGGAGCGTTACGCGTCGGACCCCGGCGATCTCTCGACTCACAGCGGCCGTGCGCTGCCGGCGCAGCAAAAGCGCGCCGCGCCCGTCACCGCGCGCGTCGCCGGCGACGACCTCATCGACGTCGACGGGCAGGTGGACACGGAGCACGTCGAGCGTGTCCTGCAGCGGCGCAAGGAGGCCTTCCAGCTCTGTTACGAGCACGCGCTCAAGTCGGACGCTTCCCTCTCCGGCACCCTGCTGCTCGACTTCGACGTCGGCGCCGATGGACGCGTCACCGATGCGACCGTCGTCAAGGACGAGGTGGCCTCGAGGCCTCTCGCGCGCTGCGTGCTGGCGACCCTCGGGCGCATTCGCTTTCCGGCGCAGCAGGCCTCGCGGCGCTTTTTTACCGCGAGCCTGACGTTTCAGCGAAAGCCCTGACAGCGCACAGGCCCCGCGCGTCAGCTCGCGATCCCTGCTTTGACGGCGAGGGCGCGCGCGCGCGCACGGACCCGCGCGTCGAAGGGGCTCTTCTCGAGCGCCTTTCGCGCGGCTTCGTGCGCCGCCGGCAGGTCTCCGCCGAGCTCGGCGGCGGACGCTTGCGCGAGCAGGAGCGGCACCCCGTCGGCCATCCGGCCGTACATCACGGTCCACACCTCCTGCAGCAGCGCGGGATCGAAGATGCCGCCCTCGCTCGCGCGCGCGAGCCGCTCCTCGGCGAACACGTAGCCCTTCTTGAAGTCGTAGGTGAGGCGCGCGCGCGGGTCGAGCAGCAGCCGCCCGACGCGATCGAGCAGCTGCTCCGCGGCCGCGAGGCGAGCGCGGGTCTCTTCCGTCGTGCGTTGCTTCAGGGCCGCCGTCACCGCGCTCAGCGCCGCGAGGCTCGCGCGCACGTCTGCGTGCGAGGCGAGCGCCTCGAGGCCGAGGGCTTCATAATATTCCTGCCGACGCACGCCCTCGAGAAAGCGCTTCAGTGTGTCGGCGCCCGCCACGACCTCCGTCGGCGGCGCCCCGTCGTGGCTCGCGCTGTTCGGCGCCGCGCTCGCGGCCTCCACCTCTCGGCGACGAGCCGACTCGACGAGGTTCGCGTAACGCTCGGCATCACGCGGAGACATGGCGCGCAACGCCACACCAAACCCGGGCTGGCGCTCGCCGCCGGCGGCCGCCGGCTCGATGCGGCTCCTGACGACGCCGTGCAGCGTCAGCGGGCCCTCGGCGGTCTCGAAGATGAGCTCGACGGACGCCCCCAGCGGCGGAGGCACCGCCACGACGACGAAGAGCCCTCGCCGGGACAAGTCCGAGGTGGGCAGCGACTGGAACGGCGTGCTCGCGCTCAGGCGCGCCAGCACCGGCAGCGTCGCGCGCACGCGCTCGTCCTCGCGTAGGCCCGTGCCCGAGGCGCCGGGCGCCGCGGGAGCGTGCGGCTCCTCGAGCTCCAGCATGATCTGGCTGCCCGCGTCCGTGCCGAGCGCGAAACGCAGCGCGAAGGCGGTGTCCATCGCGACATCGAGATGAAGTCCGCCCTCGTTCTCCTGCAGCCACTCTCGCGGCGCGCGCAGGATGCCGAGCACGTCGCGATCGATGCTGGTGAGGTCGAGCGCCTCGTAGACGGGCACGGCGAGCATGGCGCCCTCGGGCGGCCGACCCACCGCGATGCGGGTGCGCGCCGGCAGCGGCTCGTTCCTGCCGACGAGGATGGACGGCCCCGATTGCGGCGTCATGCCGAACACCGGCAGCGAGAGGACATCTTGCAGCCGATCGGCGCCGAGGCCTCGCAGCGCGGCGCCCGCCGCCACCGCCAGGTCCTGGTGGGCCGCCTGCGAGTCGTCGACGGGGAAGTGCTGGCGCAGACGCTGCCCGAGCGCCGGCATCTTCGACTGCCCGCCCACCGGCACGAGGTGCGTGACCTCGCTCGGCGAGACGCCGGCCTGCTCGAGCGTCGCGAACAAGAGACCGAGCGTGCGCTCGATGAGCGGGGAGCAGATCTTCTCGAGGTGCGTGCGCTCGAGCTCGTAATGGAAGTCGAGGAAGCTGTCGCCCTGCATCACCACCGCCGGCACGTGCAGCGTGCACACGTCGGCCGTGCTGAGCTCGATCTTGGCGTTCTCGACGGCGAAGCGCATGCGCGCGCGCGCGATGGCGTCGATGCGCGGATCGGCGCCGTAGCGCATGGTGAAATGATCGCAGAGGAATTCGAGGACCCGGTTGTCGAAGTCGGCGCCGCCGAGGAAGGCGTCGCCGCCCGCCCCCAGCACCTTGGCGCGCCCGTCCTCCACGCGCAGCAGCGTCGTGTCGAAGGTGCCGCCACCGAGGTCGTAGATGAGCACGGTGGAGCCGTCGGGCACGGTGTCGAGGAGATAGAGCGCCGCGGCGGTCGGCTCCGCGATCATGGCGATGACGTCGAGGCCGGTGCGCTCGGCGACGCGGCGCAGGCTCTCGCGCTGGCGGTAGGTGAAGTGCGTCGGCACCGTCAGCACACAGCTCGACGGTGCGTCTCCGGCCGCGACGCTGGCGAGCTCCACGAGGCGCGCGAAGAGGTGCTGCGAGACGTCCTCGAGGGTCAAGACGTCGCCGAGCGGGCGGACCGCCGCGAGCCCCTGAGGCCCCTCGATGATCTCGAAGGCGTAGCGCGAGCGATGCCGGCCGACGAAGTCGGACATGAAGCGCCGGCCGAGGAAGCGCTTCATCTCGACGATGGTCTGCGCGGGCGCGTCCACGAGCATCTGCCGCGCCGGACCGCCCACGAGCGGCGTGCCGCCATCGTGAAAGTGCACCGCGGAGGGCATCGAGTAGGTCTCATCGGCGACCTGCACGAAGCGCAGCTGTCCGTCCGGCAGCGCCCACGCCGCCGCCGTGTTGGTGGTCCCGAGATCGATGCCGAGAATGAGCTCGTCCTGCATGTGCCGCCTCGGGAACGCGATAGCACGGCGCCCGATCCGGCCTCGCAGGCCGTGCAGGGTGTCTTGTTCCGAAGCGCCCCAAGAGGGCGCCCTGGAGGCCGCCTGTGGACGGGCGTCGCCGCGACCGCTTCGAGCGCGCTAACC
This sequence comes from uncultured Myxococcales bacterium, assembly GCA_964388085.1. Classification (GTDB taxonomy): domain Bacteria; phylum Myxococcota; class UBA727; order UBA727; family CAYLZW01; genus CAYLZW01. The sequence goes on from CAYLZW010000019.1 coordinate 14,863, forward strand.
TCCGCTCATGGACGTCAGCGAGAACGGCCAGCTCCGACGACTGGCCAGCAGCATCGGCAAGATCGTCGAGACCTCCACCTCGGGCGACGCGGGAGAGGTCGACGCGCGCGCCTTTCTCATCGAGCGCACGGGCAAGCCGAACGTCGTCCTCGCGGGCAGCGCCGCCAGCACCGTGGTGCTCGCGCTCCTCGTCGACGGCGAGTCGGCGTCGTCGGGCATGGCCGCGGCCCGCGTGCTCGTGCACGAGCGCGGCGACGTGCTGCGCGCAGGACGCGTCGTGAGCCTGCCCGCCGGCGCGCCGGGCACCCGCAGCGTGCGCGGCAGCACCGGCTCCTTCGCCGTCGTGCCGTCGTCGGCGGCGAGCCTGCCCGCGGCGGTCGATCTGCTCGCGGTGCACGCCTACCCGCCCCTGTCCGAGTGGGAGGCGGCCACCCTCGACGAGGTGCAGTCGGCCATCCCGGACCTCGTGTCGCGCTTTCGGCCGCCGAAGCCTCGCGGCGGCAAAACGACGCCGCCGAAGAAGCCTCCCTCGGTCGCGCGCACGGTGGTCCGTCGTCGCCCGCCGTCCTGACCCCGCGCCGCCGGCTCGTCGAGGGCGTCAATGCGAGGAGGGGTCCTCGCCGCGCACCTCGGGGAGCGGCTCGTGCGGCAAGGAGCCGCGTGAGGAGCGCAGGAAGATGAACGGCGTCGCGGCCAGGAAGTTCGACACGCGGGAGGTGTACACGTCGGCGTAACGCTCCACCTGCCGCGCGAGGTGGCTCTTGTCGTTGCCGGCGCGCATCAACAGGCCCCACTCGACGTTGCCTTGCTCCGCCGAGGCCTTGGCCAGCGGCGCGATGACGTGGTCGAGCTGCACGATCTCGTCTCGCAGGGACGACAGCCGCTCGCGCAGCCACGCCTCGCTCTCGGCGGGCTGCGGGCCGTAAGCCTGGTGTAGCCGCTGGAGCCGGAGCCGCATCTCACAGTGTTGAGCCTCGAGCGCCTCCTTCTGGCCCATGAGCGCGGTCAGCGTCGCCGAGGCGCTGATCGATCGCTCGACGAGGCGCACCTCTCCCTCGAGCTCGCGCAGGATGAGCGCCGTGCGCCAGCGCAGCACGGCCTTGGTGACGTGCACATCACCGAACATGTGATCGCCGACGTAGAGGATCTCGTCGCCCGAGAGGCCGAGGTGGCGCTCGAGCTGCTTCGTGCTGCCGCCCGCGTGCACGACGCCGGCGCGCAGGCGGTCGATGGGACGCAACAGACCGTCGTCGCTGACGACCTCGTACAGCGGGCTCTCGGCGGTGAAGAAGCTCGGCTTGCGCGCGGACACCACGATGACGTCGAACAGCTCCCGCCAGCCCACGCCGCGCGGCAGGAAGGGCTCGATGGCGAAGCGCATCATGGGGTCTGTGTACGTCCAGTCGGAGTTCGTGATGAGCAGGAGCTTCTTGCCCGCGCGCTTCTGGTCGACGAGGGTCAAGGCGGTCTCCTCGTCGCGCAGCACGTAGCGCTCGGGGGCCGCGAGGATGTCCGCCTTGAGCTGCCCTTCGGTGTGCGCCGCGTCGGTCGCGTCGCGCACGCGCTGGTAGAGCTCGGCGTAGCCCATGACGTCCGGCAGCGCCCCCTCGTCGAGCAGATCCACGAGCTGCCGGTAGAGGCAGCCCTCGGAGAGCGAGAACAGCGTGTTCAGGAACACCCAGCGCGGCTCCTCGAGGTCGACCAGCGTGCGCGCGTATTCTTGACGCTGCTCCTCGAAGTCGAGCGCGCGTGTGCCGTGCACGGCCTTGCGCACGAAGCCGAAGCGGTTGGTCTTGACCAGGTTGCCCTTCTCGGTGTCGACGACGAGGCCGCGGATGACGGACGCCGGCTCGAAGGCGAGGTGCTGCACGGGCCAGCCCGCCTTTTCGAGGCGCTGCCGGATGTGCTGGTAGGCGCGCTCCTCCCACTGCTCCACGTGGTAGTGGATGAGCGTGTAGTCCATGTCGTAGCCGATGGCCTTGATGGAGCGCAGGTTGAGGGTGCGATTGCACGCGAGGATGCGCTCACGGGACGACGGCGAGACGACTTCACTCATGCAACCTCCGGCGGGTGAGCTTCGCATGCCCCGGGCTTCACGGGGTGCTCGCGCACGTCTCGCGCGGCCACGCTTGCTCGCCTCCGGCGGCTGCCCGGAGTACGCGCTCGCGTGCGGCCACGAGGCGCCGGGGGGTCGTCTGACACCGCTGGTGACGCGGCCGGCGTAGGACTATTTTCCGCGGGCTACCGGGGACGCGGCTCCGGTGGTCCCCCGATCGACGCACAGGAGCTTTGTCATGGGACGCATCTTTGAAACGCGCAAGGCGACGATGTTCGCCCGCTGGAACAGGATGTCGAAGGCGTTCACGCGCGTGAGCAAGGATCTCGCCATGGCCGTGAAGGCCGGTGGGCCGAGCCCGGACTCGAACGCAGCGCTGCGTCGCGTGATCCAGAACGCCCGCGCGTTGAACATGCCGAAGGACAAGATCGAGGCCGCCATCAAGCGCGCCAGCGGTCACGACGCCACCGACTACGAGGTCGTGCTCTACGAGGGCTACGCGCCGCACGGCATCGCCATCCTCGTCGAGACGGCCACCGACAACCCGACCCGCACCATCGCCAACGTGCGCATGCACTTCAACAAGGGCGGCGGCAACGTCGGCACCACGGGGAGCGTCGGCTTCTTGTTCAGCCGCCTCGGCGTGTTCCGTCTGAACCCCGAGGGCCTCGACCTCGAGTCGCTCGAGCTGGACCTCATCGATCATGGGCTCGAGGAGCTCGGCGAGGGCACGGGCGAGAAGGGCGAGCGGCAGGTCATCCTGCACTGCGCGTTCGGCGACTTCGGGCAGCTGCAGGCCGCGCTCGAGGAGAAGGGGATTACGCCGGTGTCCGCGGAGTCGGAGTATCTCCCGCACAGCCTCGTCGAGCTCCCCGAAGAACACGCCACCGAGGTGCTCGCGCTGGTGGATCGCCTCGAACAGGACGACGACGTGCAGAAGGTCTTTCATAACCTCGGCTGAAGGCGGCCTCCGTGAGCAAGCCCGTCCTGCTATCCGCCCTCGCCCTCTTGTGTTCGATCGCCGCGCTGCTCCTCTCCCTCACCTCGGGTGGCGCCCCTTCGGAGACGAGCGCCGCGACGAGCCGAGGCGCGAGCGAGGCTCCGCGCGCCACGCGACAGCCCGACCGCTCGTCGACGTCCGCCGGCTCCGAGAGCGACGTGGGGATGCGGCGCCGGCTGGCAGCGCTCGAGGCGGAGGTCGCGGCGCTGCGGCGACGTCTCGGCGCCTCGCCATCCACGGCGGCCCTGGCGGCGGACGCGCTCTCGTCCTCGTCGTCCCCCGAGGAGCAGCGCGAGGCGGAGACGGCCTTGCTCGACGCCATCGAGAGCGATCCCGAGGTGCGCGAGAAGCTCGAGGACCTCGTCAGCGAGGGGCTGCAGAAGCGGGAGGAGCGCCGCTGGGAGAACCGACGCGCGCGTTGGGAGGAGCGCGCCGAGGAGCGGCTCGCCGATCTCGCCGAGGACGCGTCGCTTCGGCCCGAGCAGGTGACGAAGCTGTCCGCCATGCTGTCCGCCGAGCGCGAAGAGATGACGGCGCTGTTTCAGAAGGCCCGCGAGGAGGGAGGCGGCTGGCGCGAGATGCGCGAACAAGCGCGCGAGCTGCGCGGCCGCACCGACGACAACGCCAGCGCCTTGCTCGACGAGGATCAACTGCCCGCGTACCAGGCCATGCGCGAGGAGGAGCGGCCGGGCAGACGCGGCCGGCGACGCGGCGGCGAGGACGCCCAGCGCCGAGGCGGCCAGGAGCGATGAGCGCGCCTTCGGGAGAGTCCGCTTGCGCCTGAGCGCGCGCTCCATGGAGAACGCCGCGCTTCACTATCTGAAGCGCTTCCCGTCGTCGTCCGGAAACCTCCGACGCGTGCTCTGGCGCAAGGTGAGGCGCGCCGAAGGCTTCGCGGCGGCCGACGAGGCGGAGCTGAAGCTCCTCGTGGAGCAAGTGACGCAGCGGGTGATCGACGCCGGGCTCGTCGATGACGAGGCCTATGGCAAGCTGCTCGCACAGAGCCTGCACAACCGCGGACTGCCGCTGCGCGCCATCGCCGGCCGCCTGCGCGAGAAGTCGTTGCCCGCGGAGCTCATCGAGCGCTGCCTCGCCCGGCTGCGCGACGCTCACTCGGACGTCGACGAGCTCGCTGCCTGGACGCTCGCCAGGCGCAAGCGGCTCGGCCCCTTTCGCAAAGACGCCACGCTGCGTCAGGCCAAGCGCCAACGCGATCTCGCGGCCATGGCGCGCGCGGGCTTTGGCTACGACGTCGCGCGCCGCATCATCGACGCCGACGTCATCCCGGACGAGCGCTGACCGGCGTCATCCGCTCGCGGTGACGTCGTCAACCTCAAAAGGCGCGTTCGCCTTCGGCCCCTCGCGGAGCAGCGCGAGCCCTGCGAAGATCGCCTCCCGCGACCCGGCGAGATAGAGGACGTCACCGTCGGCAAAGGGCAGGTCGGAAGGGACGGCGTCGAACAGGTGCGCTCCGCGCCGCAGCGCGACCACGGTGGCGCCGGCGAGGCGGCCGAGGCGCAAGGTGCTGAGCGTCTGCCCGATCGCGCACATCTCGCTCGTGATGAGGACCGGCTCGACCTTCAGCGCGTCGAGGTCACGAAGCTCACCGAGCCTGCGCATGGGCAGCGACTCTTGACGCACGCGGGTGCCGACGCGGCTTCGCGCGGCCTCGATGAGAGGCCCGATGATGTTCATGGGCACGCCGCGGTGCCGCAGCACGCGCGCGGTGACCTCGATGCCCGCCTCCACGCCTTCGCAAACGATGTCGTCGCCGCCGAGGTCGCGCAGCCGCGACTCGTCGGCGCGCCGGCGGCAGCGCACGAAGATGGACACGTCCGGACCGATCTTCCGCGCCACCGCGATGGCTTGTCGCGTGGAGGGGAGATCGTCGAGCAGGAGCACGAACGCGGAGGCGTCCGCGAGCTGCGCGTGCACGAGCGCCTCCTCGTGGGTGACGTCCGCGTAGTACACGGGCTCCTGCCGCTGCTGCGCCTCGCGCACGCGCTCGAAGTTCAGGTCGAGGACGATGTAGCGGACCTCGGCGTAGCGAAGGGCCTCGGCGAGCGCGCGTCCCGACAGGTCGTAGCCCGCGATGACGACGTGGCCCTTGAGCTTCTCGTGATGGGGCGCGGGCTCATCGATGCCGCGCGCGCCGAGCATCCGCTCGAGCGGACGCAACAGCTTCGTGCCGGCGGTGAAGTGCGGCGCCAGGCGCATCGACAGCGGCGTCACGAACATGGTGAGCAGGCCGGCCGTCAGGATGAGGCGGCTCTCGTCGGCGGTGATGAGCCCGAAGCCGGTCCCGTCCTTCGCGAGCACGAAGCCGAACTCGCCGAACTGCGCGAGCCCGACGCCAGAGAGCCACGCCACGCGCGCCGGGAAGCGCATGGCGAGGCTTGCGATCGTCGCGATCAGCGCCTTGCCGAAGAAGAGCGCCGAGAACAAGCCGCCGATGATGAAGGGGTGGTCCCGCACGAGGGCGACGTCGAACAACATGCCGAGCGACATGAAGAAGAGGCTGGTGAGCAGATCGCGCAGAGGCACGACGTTGGCCATGGCGCGCTCGCCGAACTCCGACTGCGACAGCAACATGCCGGCGAGGAAGGCGCCGAGCGCGAGCGACAAGCCGAAGAAGGCGGTGGCCAGCGCGATGCCCGTACACACGACGAGGACGGCCAGCAAGAACACCTCACGGCTCTTGGCCGCGTCCACGCGCGCGAGCAGCGGCGGGATGATGAAGCGTCCGCCCATCAGCGTCGCGACCACGACGGCGGCCGCCTTCAACATCGCGATGGCGATGTCGAGCGAGGGCGAGTCGCCCCCCCGGCCTGCGAGGATGGGTACGAGCAGCATCATCGGCACGATGCAGAGGTCCTGGAAGATGAGCGCGCCGATGGTGAAGCGTCCGTGCGGCGCCTCGACCTCCTGTCGCTCGGAGAGGCCTCGCAGCACGATGGCGGTGCTCGAGAGCGCGATGAGGAAGCCGAAGAAGACGCCCCGCTGCACCGACTCGCCGAGCGCGTAGGAGATGCCGACGGCGCTCAACACGGTGAGGCCGACCTGGAGCGCGCCGCCGATGGCGACGAGACGCCAGATGCGCCTCAACCCGTCGAGGCTGAGCTCGAGCCCGATGGTGAAGAGCAGCAGCACCACGCCGATCTCGGAGAGGACCTCGACGACCTCCGCCTCGTGCACCAGCTTCAGGCCGGAGGGACCCACGACGGCGCCGGCCAGCATGAAGCCCGCGACGGCGGGCAGGCGCAAGAACGCGACCCCGATGGCCGCGATGACGCCCGCCCCCAGGATGAGGACGAGCTCCGGCAGGAACGGGATGTGCGCCATTGTCGTCCCAACGATTCCAGGGTGCGGACTTCACGGCCAGGTTTTGAGCACCGTTTAGCACAGCGACACCACGCGCGTCGGACCGTCCTTTACCTCGCGCTCGGCCGGCGGGTTCTGTTCTCCGAGCGCGCCCCACGAACGCCGCGCACAGGAGAGCACGTGAATCACCGCCTGTTTCCCTCCCGCCGTCCTGCATCGAGCGCCCGCAAGCCCAGCTTCCTCCTCGCCGGCCTCGTGGCCGCGGGCGTCCTGGGCGCCGCCCCCCTCGCCCTCGCGGAGGCGCCCGACGGCGTCGACGCGCGAGCGCACGCGGAGCGGCGGCTCGAGCACATGGAGCGAAAGGTCCGCACCAAGCTCTCGCCGCGCCTCGGTCTCGACGCCGCGACGGAGGATGAGCTGGTGCGCCTGTTCCAGGAGTCCGCGCGCGAGCGTCACAACGCGCGACGAGTCATCCGCAGCGAGCGAACGGCGCTGAAGGAGCTCGTCGATGCCGGCGCCTCCGAGGCGGAGCTGAACGCGCAGCTCGAGCGCGTGTACGCCGCGATGGCGAAGGCGCCCGATACCGACGCGCTGCTCGACAAGACCGCGGCCATCCTGACGCCGGAGCAGCAAGCCAAGCTCGTGCTCTCCGCGCGCAAGCACGGCAAGCACGGTAAGCACGGTAAGCACGGCAAGCACGGCAAGATGAAGCAGCGAGGTCAGCTCGCCGCACCCGGCGCACGCTGACGCCGACCGTCGCGACGGCGCGTCTCGCGGCCCACTCAGGGAACGGGGGACGCGCCGGTCTTTCGGCTGGCGCGCCTCGCGACCGCGTCTTCGATGAGCGAGTACAGCACGGGGACGACGACGAGGGTGACCACGGTGGAGACGAACAGGCCACCGACCACCGCGCGGGCGAGCGGCGCCTGGATCTCGCTGCCCTCCCCCGGGGCCAGGGCCAAGGGCAGCATGCCGAGCATGGTGGTGCCCGTCGTCATCAGCACGGGCCTGAGCCGCCGCCGCCCGCACAGGCGCAGCGCGTCGCCGATCGACATGCCCTCGTCCGCGCGCAGGCGGTTGGCGTAGTCGACCAGCAGGATGGCGTTGTTGACGACGATGCCGACCAGCACGATGACGCCGAGGAACGAGTTCATGTTGAAGGTCGTCCCGGAGATGAGCAGCGCGGCGACGACACCGATGATGGAAAACGGCACCGCCGTCATGACGACGAGCGGTTGCCGGAGCGACTCGTACTGCACGACGAGGACGGCGTAGACGAGGAAGATCGCGAGCAGCACACCGACGAGCAGCCCGCCGAAGGTCTCCTCCTGCTCGGCCTGCTCGCCGGTGAGCGCGAGCGAAAAGCCCTCCGGGACCTCGACGCTCTCGAGCGCGAGCGCCACGTCCCGCACGATGTCGCCGAGGGGGCGGTCGGTGGTGCCTGCCCCTACCTGCAGGACGCGCTCCTGGTTCAGACGCGAGATCGACGCTGGGCTCAGCCCCTCCTCGAGCCGCGCCACGGCGCCGAGCGGCACCGAGCGTCCCGACGGCAGCGGGACAGGGAGCGCGTGCAGCTGCTCCACCGAGCGCCGGTCCTGTGCGCGCAGACGCACCCGAATGTCGTACTCCGCGCCCCCGTCCCTTAGCCTCGTCGTCACCTTGCCGAGCACATAGTGCTCCACCGCGCTCGCGACCGCGGCGCCGGTGAGCCCGAGCTCCGCGAGGCGCGCGCGGTCCAGGTGGATGGTCTGCTCCGCCTTGCCCGGCTCGCGCTCGATGAACGTGTCGGTCACGCCGTCTACGCGGTTCATGGCCAGCTCGACGCGCTCGGCCAGGCGGTCCGCTATCTCGAGATCGTGGCCGCGTACCTCGACGACGAGGCGATCGCCGCCGCCGCGCATGAGGCGGAGCAGCAGGTTGCTCGAACGCGGCCGTACGCGAATGTCCGCGCCCGGCATGTCGGACGTCGCCGCGCGAATGGCCGCGATGATCTGATCGAGCGAGCGACGCCGCTCGCTAGCCGGCACGAGGGTCATCTCGAGGTCGCCCTGGTTGGACGTCACCGGCCGCCAGGCCGCCTCGGGGCCCGCGGCGGTGGTCACGTGATCGAGCTCGCCGGGCTCGAGCACCGAGAGCACGCGCGCCTCGAGCCGCTTCATGGTCTCGATGGTCGTCTCGATGGGCGTCCCGACCGGCAGCTCGAGCTCCACGTCGACCTCGCCCTCGTCCGTCTGCGGCATCAGCTCGACGCCGATGAGCGGGATCAGCGAGAAGCTGCCGACGAGCAGCGCGACGGCGAGCACGAGGGTCAGCGCCGGCCGCTGGAGCGCCGCGTCGAGCGCTCGGACGTACGCGCCGTCGACCGCGCCGAGGAACGCGCCGGCTCGAGCGCGCAGCCAGCCGGTGACGCCGTGGTGGTCCTCCTTGCGCGCGCGGATGACGAGGCCGCAGAGGGCGGGCACGACGGTGAAGGCGACCACCAGCGAGCACGCCAGGGCGAAGGAGACGACCAGCGCCATCTCGCGGAAGAACACGCCCGCGAAGCCCTCGATGAACACGACGGGGACGAACACGGCGACCGTGGTGAGCGTGCCCGCGGCGACCGCCAGCATGACCTCGCGGCTGCCCTCGATGGCGGCCGTCCTCGGGGGCTCGCCGTCCTCGAGGCGCCGGTAGGTGTTCTCCAGGATGACGATGGCCCCATCGACCACCATGCCGACGCCGAGCGCGAGGCCGCCGAGGGAGATGACGTTCAGCGAGATGTCGGCGCTGTACATGAGCGCGAACGTCGCCAGGATGCTGATGGGGATCGCGGTCGCGATGACGAAGGTCGCGCGCACGTTGCGCAGGAAGAAGAGCAGGATCAGGACCGCGAGCGCGGCGCCATAGAGCGCGGAGCTCTCGACGTTGGTGACCGACGCGCTGATGAAGGTCGAGCCGTCCTGGATGACGGTCAGCGTCAGCCGGCCGTCGTAGTCGGCGTTGATCGCGTCCACCTCGGCCTTGAGCGCCTCGGCCACCTCGATGGTGTTCGTGCCCGACTGCTTCGAGACGCGCATCTGGATAGCGGTGTGACCGTCCACCCAGAGCTCCGCGTTCTGCTCCTGAAAGCCATCCACGACCTGCGCCACATCGCTGACATGGATCGGCCGGCCTTCGCGGGAGCCGAGGACGACCGCCGCCACGTCGGCGGCGCTGGTCAGCTCCCCCTCGACGCGAATGATGACCTCGCGCCCGCTCTTCAGCATGTCGCCGGCGGAGGTGTCGCGGTTCTCTCGCGCGAGCGCCGCGCTCACGTCCGCCGCGTCGATCCCGAGCGCCGCCAACCGCTCCGCTTCGAGGCGCACTTCAATTTCGCGCACGCGACCGCCGCGGATGTCCACCGCGGCGACCCCCGTCACGCGCTCGAGGCGACGGGAGAGCACCTCCTCGGCGAGGTAGCGCAGCCGACGCGGGTCTCCCGTCCCCGACAGCCCGAGGGCGGCGATGGGGGCCTGCGCCAGATCGAACTTGTAGACGATCGGTGGGTCCGCCTCTTCCGGGAGGCGCGCGCGAACGCGATCGATGAGCGCGCGCACGTCGTCGAGCGCGGTCTGGATGTCGTGTCCCCAGTTGAAGCGCAGGCGCACCCGCGAGAGCCCCTCGGTGGACTGCGCGCTCAGCTCGTCCACACCCTCTACCGTCGAGACCACCTGCTCGATGGGTCGCGTCAGCAGGGTCTCGATCTCCTCCGGCGCGACGCCGGGGTACGTCGTCACGATGGTCAGCTGCGGCGCGTCCATGGACGGCAGCAGGTCGACCGCGAGGCGGCTGAAGGAGACGACGCCGATGACCACGACCGCGAACGCGATCATGAGCGTGCCAATCGGCCGATCGACGGCGATGGACGCGATGTTCATGTGCCGTTTCCTGCCGCCGCGGACGGCGCTGCCGCGGACGCCGACTCGACGACACGGATGAGCCCGCCGGCGGCCAGCTCCTCGTGGCCGAGCGTCAGGACGCGCTCGCCTGCCTGGAGGTCGCCGCTGACCGCGACGAGGTCGCCCGTGTGCCCGAGCACGCTGACGCTCCGCCAGACCGCCTTGCCGTCGTCCGCGACGAACACCCCGGCGCCCTCCGCTCCGTCGATGCTGCGCTTTAGGAGCGCCACGGAGGGCACGCGCAGAACATCGTGCAGCTCCCGTACGCGCACCTCGAGCGTCGCGTACATGCCGGGGAGCAAGAGGGGTGACTCCTCCTTCAGCACGCCCTCGATCTGGACGCTGCGGTCCTCGCGCGACACCTCTCCCCCGATGCGCTCGAGCACACCCGGGAACGTTTGGTCTCCGGTCGCGGCCGTGCTCACGCGCAGCTCGAGCCCCGGGCGGAGGACCGCGAGCGCTCGCTCGGGAGCGCGAGCGCGGATGCGCGGCGGACCGTCGGCCACGACGCGAAGGATGGGTGTGGCCGGCGACGCGGTGGCCCCGGGATCGAGCAGACGCGCCGCCACGACGCCGTCGAAGGGCGCCAAGAGGCGCGTGTGGCGCAGCTGCTCCTCGACGACACCGACGCGCGCGCGAGCCTGGGCCGCCTGCGCCTTCGAGGCGGCCACGTCTGCCTCGAGGCTGAGCACCCTCGCGTTCAGCTCCGCGAGCTCTTGCGCGCTGATGAGCTTGTCGTCCGCCAGCGGCGCCTTGCGGTCGAGCTCGGCCCGCGCCGCCGCCAGGGACGCCTTCGCGCGCTCTTCATTCGCCAGCGCGGCGAGGATGGCCGCCTTGGCCTCCTGCAGTTGCGGCGCGAGCTCGCCGTCGTCGAGCCGCGCCAGCAGCGTCCCCTTGTCGACGTGGTCGCCGAGGCGGACGCGCACCTCGACCACACGGCCGGTGACGCGGGGGGCGAGATCGGCCGCCTCCGCCCACAGCTCGCCGGTGAAGCGCTCGCGCAAGCTCAGATCCCCCTTCTCGACGGGGGCGGCGCGCACGGCCACCGCGCGAGGCGCACGCGCTCGCGTCGCAGAAGCCTCGCCTTCGGCACAGCCGGCCATGACGCCGACGCTGAGAAGGTAGAGCCCGACGACGACGTGGACACGGTGGGTCATGGCAGGTCCCCTTGTGGCGCGCTGCGGTCGGTCGGCCACAGCCCCAGCGAGCGGCGCTGCTCGAGCCCCGCGAGCCGGAGCGCGAAGCCGGCGCGCGCCACGGCGGCGGCGGCCTCGTAAGCTTCGGCCGTAGCGTCGGCGATCTCGAGGGCGGTGGCGAGCCCGGCGGCGAACATCCGCTCGACCTCCTCGGCGTTCGCGGCCGCCAGCGCGGCGCTCTCTCGCGCCTCCTCGAGCGCGGCGCGAGACGCTTCTAGACGTGCGAAAGCCTGGGAGTGGTCGAGGCTCACCTGACGCTTGCGCGCCTCCGCCGTCAGCCGCAGCTCCTCGGCCTCCGCGGCGCGGGCGCGCGCGTCCGCGTAGCGCAGCCCGCCGTCGTAGAGCACCCAGCTCGCGGTACCGAACAGCGCCCACTGGGCCACCTGCCCGCTGATGCCCGGTTCGTTGGTCGCGCGCATCTGCGCGCCCGCGCCGAGCGTCGGCAAGAGGCGTAGCCAGGGCTCCACGGAGCGCAGATCCTCGGCGCGCGCCCGCTCGACCAGCGCCTGTACGGCCGGGTGCCCGCTCGGATCTACTTCGTGACTCCCAAAGCTATCGGATTCATCGGCCGGGGCCGCCAGCGCGCCGATGGAGTCGTCCGCCAGCAGGTTCTCGAGCGTCAGCCTGCTCGTGCGCACGAGCAGGGCGGCGTCGTTGCGCGCCAGGCGCGCCGTGGAGAGCGCGAGCGAGGTGCGCGTGACCTCGTTCTGGTTCGCGAGGCCCGCCAAGAGGCGCCGCCGCGCGACCTCGACCGCCGTGCCCGCGACGGACACCCGCCGCTCGGCCACGAGCAGCAGCTCCTCGGCGGAGAGCACCGCGAAGAACGAGGCCGCGACCGAGGACGCGAGCTGTCGAGTCAGCTCCTCTGCCTCGAGGCGCGTGGCCTCCTCGCTGGCGTACGCGCTCATGACGAGCGGGATCGCCGGCGCGTCGAGCAGGGAGATCTCCGCCACGCCGACGAGGCCGAGCGCGTTCTCCGACTGGATGACCGCTGTCGTCCCTCCGACGTCGCGCTCCACGCCCCGCTGACGTCGGGTGTAGGAGCCCTCGAGCACCACGAAGGGCAAGAGCCGCGCGAAGGAGCCGCGGGCGATGGCGCTGGCGCCCTCGATGCGTGCCCGCGCGATGGAGGGCACCTCATTGCGGGCGAGCGCCGTCTGGATGGCCTGCTCGAGGGTCAAAGGACCCGGCTCGGGGTGCGGGGGCGCGGCATCGCCCGCGGGCCTGGCCGTCACGGGGAGCGCGAGCAGGCCGACCAGGAGCGGACCGAGGAGAGGCAGACGCGAGGCGCCGCGCGGGATCATCCGCGCAGCATCGTGGACCCATGTTGCCGCGATACCGCGGTTTCGTTGCGAATTGTGTAGCTCCGGGAGCGGGCGTGTAGCTCCGGAGCGGGCGTCCTCCGTTACCCCTCCGATCGCTTGCGTTGGTCCCATGATCGCGAAGCGGCCTGCTGTTCGAAAGCACAGGCGTTCGCTGGCAAGGCGCAGCGGAGGCGCGACCTTTTGGTCGTGCCGCGCACGCAGCGCAGCCAGCGGGCGAAGGACCGAGCGAGGGAGGATCAACGCGAGGGGTCGGGGGGGTAAGCTGCTCGCGATGCGAGACTCCGTCGATCCGGCGCGCGCGGCGCAGGACGGCACCGTGCGGGTGCTGTTCGTCGAGGACGACGAGCGCCTCGCTCGCTTGACGGCGGAGTATCTCGAGAGCCACGGGCTGGTCGTGGAGACGTTCCGCGACGGGGAGGCCGCGTTGGCCGCGCTGCGCGGCTTCCGCCCCGACGTAGTGCTGCTGGACCTCATGCTGCCGGGCCGGGACGGGCTCGAGGTCTGCCGGCAGCTCCGCCAGCGCAGCGACGTCCCCATCGTCATGGTCACCGCGCGTGACGAGGAGGCCGACCGCGTGCTCGGTCTCGAGACCGGGGCGGACGACTACGTCACCAAGCCGTTCAGCTCCCGCGAGCTGCTCGCGCGCATCCACGCGCAGGCGCGACGCGCTCGCGGGCTCGTCGGTCCTACCGGCGCAGGACCCATTCAGGTCGGTGACCTGCTCGTCGAGCCGGGGGCCATGAGGGCGTCCCTCTCAGGCGAAGCGCTCGCGCTCACGACGTACGAGTTCGCGCTGCTGCGTGCGTTGGCGGAGCGCGCCGGCCGGGTGCTCACGCGCGAGCAGCTCCTCGAGCTCGTGAAGGGCAACGCGGCCGACGCCTTCGATCGCTCCATCGACGTCCACATCTCTCGCCTGCGGCAGAAGCTCGGCGACGATCCGCGTCGGCCGCGGCGGCTGCTCACGGTGCGCGGGGCCGGCTACATGCTCGCGCGGGAGGCCGAATGACGACACCCTCCGCGCCTCGTCGCATCGGGCGACCGCGGCTCGTCATGCGCATCTACCTCTCGTGCCTGGTGCTCGTGCTCGTCGTGGGCGGTGTGCTCTCGTTGGTGAAGCGTCAAGTGCTCGAGCCCTCGCAGCAGCGCGGCACGCTGCAGCTCGCGCGCCTCGTCGCCGTGCTCGCGGAGGACGCCTGGCCCGAGCGTGAGGCCCTGGCCGCCCTGGCGAAGCGGCTGCGCGCCGAGCTCGACGCTGACGTCACCTTCGTCGCGCTCGACGACACGGTCCTCGCCAGCAACCGTTCGCCCGCGCACGCGCCGCTGCCGCCGCTCGAGCGGGAGGCGGCGCTGTCGTCCCGCGCGGTGACCTGGCAACCGCCTCGCACGCCGATCGTTCCGCTCTATCTCGACGACGCGCCCGTCGGTTATCTGCTGCTGAGCCCGCGCGGCCCGCAGGTGGATCTCGAGGCGAGCCTGCTCACGCTGCTCCTCGTCATGTTGCTGGTCGGCGCGGCTTCGATGTTGCTCGCGCGCACCATCGCGCGGCCGCTGACACACCTCACCCGCGTCGCGCGAGCGTTCGGCGGCGGCGATCTGGCGGCGCGCGCGGACCTCGCGCGCAGCGACGAATTCGGCGACCTCGGGCGCGCCTTCGACGAGATGGCGCAGCGCACCGCGCACCTCGTACGGGCCCAGAAGGAGCTGATCGCGAACGTCTCGCACGAGCTGCGCACGCCGCTGTCCCGCCTTCGCGTCGCCCTCGATCTCGCCATCGAGCGCGGCGACGAGCGGCGCATGGAGCTGCTCACCAAGGACGTGCAGGAGGACCTGCGAGAGCTCGAGCAGCTCATCACCGACGTGCTCGTCGCCGCGCGCCTCGATCTCTCCGCCGACCGCGCCACGGCGACGCCGCTGCCGCTCAAGCGCACGGTGCTCTCCGCGAGCGAGATCGTGAACAGCGCCGCGAGCCGCTTCGAGACCGCGCACCCGGAGCGCTCGCTCACTCGAGAGGCAGCCGCCGATCTCCCGCTCATCGACGTCGATCCGATGCTGGTGCGGCGCGCCATCGACAACCTGCTCGACAACGCGGCGCGCTACTCGGCGCCCGGCACCGCCATCGCGCTGCAGGCGCGGCGAGAAGGCGACGCGGCGATCATCGAGATCAGCGACGAGGGCTGCGGCATCTCCGAGGAGGATCTACGGCACATCTTCGAGCCGTTCTTCCGGGCCAAGCGCGGGCGCTCGCGCAGCGACGGAGGGGTCGGCCTCGGCCTCATGCTCGCGCAGCGCATCGTGCAGGCGCATGGGGGCGACATCTCTGCCTCGAGCAGCGTCGGACGCGGTACCACCCTGCGCGTCCGCCTGCCCGCGGTGAACGGTATTCTCGTCGATGAGGGTGGCGCCTGATGCGCCATGGTCGGGCGGCGAGCGCGAGGGCCGCGCTGATCGGCAGCGCGATGGCCATGGCGCTCTATGGCGTGCCGAGCGCCGCGGCCAGCGACGCGGGAGCGGCCCCGAGCGAGGAGGGGCGCTGGGGCGTCAGCGCGGTCCCCCGCTTCACGCTGAGCAACGACGAAGGCTTCGGCCTCGGCGTGCGCGGCACGGCCTTCTGGCACCGCTGGAACGAGGAGCCCTACAAGACCGCCATCTCGGCGCAGGCGTTCGCCACGACGAGGCTCGTGCAGCATCACTACCTGCGCGTCGACGCCATCGACGCGTTCCAGCTGCCGCTGCGCGTCGTGGCGGAGGTCGGCTACTTCCAGACGCTGACCTTCAGCTACTGCGGTGTCGGCGCCGCGGCGTCGTGTGATCTCTCCGACGCGAGCGGCGCCGCGCGGCGCGCGGGCTTGTACGGCGAGGACGCGGACGCGTTCGCGCGTCGCTTCTACCTCGTCCGCTTCCTGCAGCCGTACGCGAGCGGCGTCGTGCGTTGGCGCCTCGGCGAGAAGCCGCATCGCCCCGAGCTGCTGTTCGGCTGGCGCGGCCACCTCTATCAGCCCGGCGACTGGGGCGACGAGGACGGCGACGGCGCCTTCGATCTGCACGCCTATCCCGGCAGCCTGTATGCGCGCGACCATGGCGACGGCGAAGCCGGCTTCGCGAGCGTGTTCCAGATCGGCGCCTCGCTCGACGATCGCGATCACGAGCCGGACCCGGCGCGCGGCTACTTCGTCGAGGGATCGCTGCGCGGCGCCGCGCCTTTCGTGGGCAGCAAATGGAGCTTCGTCGGCGCGAACGCCACGCTGCTCCTGTTCGTGCCGCTCCTCGGCGAGCGCGATCTGGTGCTCGCGTCACGGCACGTCATCGACGTGCTGGTCGGCGACGCCCCGATCATGGAGCTCGCGCGCGTGGGTGGCTCACGCGACTACCTGGCGCTCGGCGGCGCCGACGCGGGCCGCGGAATGCGCCAGCCGCGCGTGCCCGGCGCCGTGAAGCTGCTCGCGCAAGAGGAGCTCCGCACCTCCCTCGTCAGCGTCTCGTTTCTCGAGCAGAACTTTCGCGCGGGCGTCGCCCTGTTCCTCGACGCCGGCCTCGTGAGCGCGAGCGTGACCGAGCTGGCCGTGCGCGACTTTCGCCTGGCCTATGGCTTCGGCGCCGGGCTGCGCGTCGTGTGGAACGAGGCCTTCGTCATGCGCGTCGACGTCGCGGTGAGCCCGAGCGAGCACTTCGTGCCCTTCGTCTACACAAAGCCGGACCATCCGTTCTAAGGGACTGGATCCCCGGGCCCGTCGGGGGCGAGCCAGTCCCGCAGGCGTCGGAACAGCGCACGAGAGGCGCCCTTCGGTCGCCCGAGATCTCGCTCACGCCGCGCGTCCGCCACCAACGCGTCGAGCTCCGCGGCGGGGATGAGCGGCTCGTGCGCGCGCAGCTCCGCGGCCGCGCTCTCGTCGCTGAGCAGGCGCTCGCGCCAGGTCTCGAGGCGCTGAAAGCGACGGGCGTCCTGGGCGTACTCCCGCTTGCGCTCGTCGAGCAGGGCCTCGATCGCGTCGAGCTCCTCGTCCCGTAGCACCTGGGCGACGCGGCGCTCCTGTCGGCGCAGCGCACCCCCAGAGCGGATGCGGCGGGCCTCGATGAGCTCCTCCTTCAACAGCTCCGGCAGCGCCATGGCGTCGACGTCGGCCTCGGACAGCGACAGCAGCCTGCGCGCCAGCGCGCCCGAGCGCACGCCTTCACGACGACGCTGCGCATGCGTGGGGCGGTCATCCTGCGTCTCGTCCTCTTGCTGCACCCGGCGCTTTCGGCCCATGGCGCGCATCCTGTCGGCTCTCGCGCTCCGGCGCCAGCCGTGTAGAGGGTGACGCCTCCCGGGGACGAGCCAAGGGTGCTAGAGGGAGGCATGCGCGCTCCCCTCTCTCTCGTCGTCACGCTGCCGCTCCTGGTGCTCGCCACGGCGTGTCCGCCGCCCGAGGCGTTGCCCGACGCCGGACCGGACGCGCTGCCTCGCATCACGACGCCGCGCTGGGCCTTCGAGCCCTGGATCTCGAAAGACATCTCCGACCGTGACGACACCTACGCCTTCGTGGACGGCTTTCGCGAGCACGACATCCCCGTCGGCGTCGTCGTGCTCGATAGCCCCTGGGAGACGAACTACAACACGTTCGTCCCGAGCGAAGAGCGCTACCCGGGCTTCGAGGACATGGTGCGCGACTTCGCGGAGGACGGCGTCCGGCTCGTGCTGTGGACGACGCAGATGATCAACTACAGCTCGTTCGACCTCGAGCCCGGCGGCGATCGCTACGACGGCCCCTCGCCGAACCTCGCCGAGGCCGCGCGCGAGGACTACCTCGTCAACGACGGCGAGACGTACCTGTGGTGGAAGGGAGAAGGCGCTGGCCTCGACTTCTTCCACGAGGAGGCGACCGCGTGGTGGCGGGCGCAACAGAACCCGCTGCTCGACATGGGCGTCGCCGGCTGGAAGCTCGACTTCGGCGAGCAGTACATCACCACGCGTCCCATCAAGACCGCCGCCGGTGAGAAGACGCTGCAGGAGTACTCCGAGGCGTATTACGCGGACTTCTGGCAGCACGGCGTCACCCGCAGCGGAAGCGACGACTTCGTCACCATGGTGCGTGGCTATGACGAGTCCTACGGCTTCGAGCCGCGCTTCTACGCCCGCCCCGAGCACGCCCCCGTCGTGTGGATGGGCGACAACACGCGCGACTGGGTCGGCCTCGAGGACGCGCTCGACCACCTCTTCCGCTCCGCGCGCGCGGGTTACGTCGTGGTGGGCTCTGACATCGGCGGCTACCTGAGCCGCACGGTGGCGCTCGAGACCATCCCCTTCGACACGGACAACTTCATCCGCTGGACAGCCGCCATGGGGCTCGCGCCGTTCTTCCAACTGCACGGGCAAGGCAACCTGACCCCCTGGACGATCCCCGACGAGACACGCAGCGAGGAGACGGTGGCGGCCTACCGCTACTGGGCCACGCTGCACCACGAGCTCGTGCCGTTCTTCTACAGCCTGGCGGAGGAGGCCTACGCCGGCGGCGACAACATCCTGCGTCCCCTCGGTGACGAGGCGGACTGGCCGGGGGACTGGCGCTTCCTCGTCGGAGACGCGTTCCTCGTCGCCGCCATGACGAGCGCCGACAGGGTGCGTGACGTCGAGCTGCCGAGCGGCTCCGATTGGTACGAGTGGTTCGCGCCGGCGGCGGCCCCGCACCCGGGCGGCAGCGTGCTCGCGGGATACGACAGCGTCGAGAGCTATCGCATCCCCGTGTTCGTGCGCTCCGGCGCCATCGTCCCCATGACCATCGACAGCGACGTCACCGGTGTCGCCGATGCCTTCGCGGCCGACGCGCTGACGCTGCTCGTGTGGCCCGCTGAAGAACCCTCACGCTTTTTGCTGCATGAGGACGAGCACACGATCGTCATCGAGGCCGTGCGGGAGGGTGCTGTGGCTGCGGTGACGCTCGACGGCGCGCTCGAGAGCACATGGCTCGCGATCACCGTCGCCGCCGAGCCCACCGAGGTCGCGCTCGACGGGAGCGCGCTCTCTCGCTCCGGCGCCGTCGCGGAGCTCGCCGCGGGCCAGTGGACCTATGACGAAGGCAGTCAGCGCACGTGGCTGCGGCTCGCGCCGGGCGACGGCGTTCGTGTCGTCGAGCTCCGCCTGCCCTGAACGCACCTCGCGTGGACGAACGCATCGGTGAGCGAGCGCTCGTGCGTGCCGCTCCCCCGTGCCGCTCCATCAACGCGCGCATCCGATTCCGGCGGCAGGCGTAGGGCGAACGCGCCAGCTCGTTGAAAAACCACAGAATTTCTGGATCTGCGCTGAATGGGAAGCGGCCTCGGCCCGTTACGTGCCCGTCGCTCTTCTCTCCCCATGGAACGCTGATGCATTCGAGCCGTGTCGTCGCGCGCCCTCCCTTCGTCCGCTTCGTGAGCCGCTTGGCCGCACGGAACAGACCCGCCGCCTCGACGTTCGGCTTCGTGTTGCTGGCGTGCCTGCTCTCCGGCGCCCCCACCTCGCGCGCGCAAGGTGGCCGCCTCGGCGCGGACCGAAGCGAGCGCAGGGCCGCGCCCCCGACGCCGCCGCTGCTGCGTCGCGTTGTCCTCGAGGGGAACACGAGGATCACGGACGCCGAGGTCGAGAAGGTGCTCGATCTCGAGCCGCTCGAGGCCGTGGACCCAACCAAGCTGCAGCGCAACGCCGAGAAGATCAGCCAGCTCTACGTCGACGAGGGGTTCTATCGCACCAAGGTGAGCTGGGAGCTACGCCCTGCCCCCACGCGCGGAGACGACGGGCCGAGCGCCGAGCGACCCGGCTTCTTCGAGGACATCGCCGACAGAGCCTGGGACTACGTCGTCGGCCCCTTCCTCCCCGACGACGAATTCGCCGACGTCGTGGTGCCGCGAGGACGTGCGGCCGCCGACGTCGTGTACCGCATCGACGAGGGCACCAAGGTGAAGGTGCTCTCCATCGAGATCATCGGCAATGAACGGATCGCCACGCATGAGCTCCGGGACCTGCTCAGCACCAAAGAGAGCGTGCCGCTCGCGGACCTGCTCGGCTGGGGCCTGTACCGGGAGGACGCGCTCGGCAAAGACCTGCGGGCCATCGGCGCGCACTACGAGGATCAGGGCTTCCTCGACGTGAAGGTCGGGCCTCCCGTGATCGATCTCTCCGCCGACGAGCGCAGCGTGCGGCTGCGCATCCCCGTTCGTGAAGGCAAGCAGTACCGCCTCGGCCGCATCCGCATCGGTGGCGACCACGTCGTCAAGGACGAGCGCCATGCCGACGAGGGCGCCGTCGTGTTCGAGGAAGCGGCGCTGCTCGCGCGGCTCGGCGTCAAAGAGGGCGGCGTCGCGGGGCGCGGCCGGATCGCCGCGGGCCTGCAGGGCATCGCCAAGCGCTACCAGGACCGTGGTTACGCTTACGCAAATGTCGTACCCGAGACGAAGGTGGACGACGAGACCGATCGCATCGACATCTTCATCACCGTCGATGCAGGGCCGCGCGTGCGCATCGAGCGCGTCCGCATCGTCGGGCAGGAGAAGACGGCAGACCACGTCATCCGTCGCGAGCTGCGCCTGTACGAGGGCGACTGGTTCTCCGCCGAACAGCTCCTGCGCTCTGAGGCGCGCGTACGCGCGCTCGGCTACTTCAAGTCGGTGCGCGTGCTGACCGACCAGGGCAGCGCGGCCGATCGCGTGGTGGTGACCTTCGAGGTCGAGGAGAAGAACACCGGCATCTTTCAGCTCGGCGCCGGGTACTCGAGCGGCGACGGCTTCGTGTTCAACGGACAGATCGCGTACGACAACTTTCTCGGCCTCGGGCAGAGCATGTCCGCCGCGGCGCAGCTCTCGGGGCGACAGCGACAGTTCGATCTCCGCTTCAGCGAGCCGCACCTGTTCCTGCTCGGACAGGATCCCATCTCGTTCTCGATCCGCGGCTTCAACAGCGAGATCGGCTTCGGTGACTTCACCCGCAGCGCCACCGGCGGGCAGCTCGTACTCGGCTATCCCATGGGCCGACCCTTCTCGTTCCTCACCGACACGCTCGCCGAGGACGCCCCCTCGTGGCTGCGCCCCTACGTCCCCGACCTCGAGAACCTGAAGGTGTTCGCCTCCCTCGGGGCCGAGCGTGTGCTCATCAACTCGCCGGACATCGGTTACCTGCCCGGGCTCGATCACACGCGCCCGCGCTACACGACGGCGCTCGAGACGGGCATCATCTTCGATCAGCGCAACAACCGGCTGTTCCCGTCGGCGGGCTACTTCCTCGAGGCGCGCGCGGAGTTTGCGACGCCGGCGCTCGGGGCCGAACTCCTGCCCGAGGCCGAGGCGCGCTTGAAGAAGTCTCTCGGCAGCCTCGGCTGGGCGGAGGGAGCGCGCGCGCTCGACGCCGCCGCGGGGGTGAACAGCTTCCAGCGCTTCACCTTGAACGGCCGCTTCTATCTGGCGCTCGACGAGGTGCTACCCATCCGCGGCGTGGTGGCCAAGGCCAACGTCGAGCTCGGCTATCTGCGCTCGGACGGGCTGCTCCCCTTCGAGAACTATTACGCCGGCGGGCTCAACAGCGTGCGCGGCTACCTGCCGCTCTCGCTCTCGCCCGTCGCCACCGTCGAGACGCCCGACGGAGCGCGTACCTACCGCATCGGCGGCAACAAGGAGATCCTCGCGAACGTCGAGCTCGAGTTCCCCATCCTGCAACAGCTCGGCATCCGTGGCGTGTTGTTCTTCGACGCGGGCAACGCGTTCGGCGAGGACGAGAACCTCTTCTACCTCGGCGACCGTCCCCTGAGCGCCGAGGGCTGGGACGCCCGCCGCGACCTGCCGCTCGGCCTGTACTCGTCGGTGGGCTTCGGTGTGCGCTGGTTCAGCCCCATCGGACCGCTGCGCTTCGAGTGGGGCATCCCGCTGAGCCGCCGACCGCCGGGGACGCCGGGCATGTCACGCGGCGATCAGCCCGTCCTCTTCGAGTTCGGCATCGGCGGCGCCTTCTAGCGGCAGGTCAGCGCCCTGCTGAGGGACGGAACGCGTGAGCGCGCGGGCGCGGGCGCGTCAGGCCTTCTCGTTCGCGAGCTCCACGACGGCCTCGAGCAGGATCTGAGCGCCGCGCGAGCAGGCCTCTGGCGTCGAGTACTCCCGCGGGTTGTGCGAGATGCCGTCGTGCTCGCCGGGCACGAAGATCATCGCCGTCGGGCACAGCGACGCCATCTCCTGCGCGTCGTGGCCGGCGCCCGAGAGGATGGGCGCGAAGCGAAGGCCGTGGCGCTCCATGCCCGACGCGATCACGCGCTGCACCTTCTCGTCGAAGGGGATGTGCGGCGTCTTCGCCGTCTGGCGCGCCTCGATCTCGACGCCGAGCTCGCCGCGCAGCTCGTCGAGGTAGAGCGCGACGTCTCGCTCCGCGGCCGCCATGGCGTGGTCGTCGGGGTTTCGCAGATCGATCGTGCAGACGACGCGCCCGGGCACGATGTTGACGAGGCCGGGGTGCGGATCGATGCGCCCCATGGTCGCGCGCATCTCGGGCCCATAGCGCCCCGAGCGACACATCTCATGCAAGCGGACGTTCAGGAGCGACGCCGCAAGCCCCGGATCGCGGCGGAGCTCCATCGGCGTCGTACCCGCGTGCGCGCTCTTGCCGACGATGGTCAGCTCTTGCCAGGAGATGCCCTGCACCCCGGTGACCACGCCGAGGTCGAGGCCTGCGCGCTGCAACACCGGCCCCTGCTCGACGTGGAGCTCGAGGTAGGCGTACGGCGGCGCCAGGCGCTCGTCGTGCGCGCCCGCGAAGCCGATGCGGGAGAGCTCCGCGCCGACGCTCCGGCCGTCTTTGTCCGTCAGCGCGAGCGCGCTCGCGAGCGGGATGCGTCCGACGGCCACGGCGCTGCCGAGCATGTCCGTGCCGAAGCGGCAGCCCTCCTCTTCGCTGAAGAACGCTATCTCCACCGGCCTCTCGGTCACGATGCCGTGCTCGTCGAGCGTGCGCACGACCTCGAGGGCGCCGAGCACGCCGAGCACGCCGTCGAACGCGCCGCCCGTCGGCACGCTGTCGATGTGGGAGCCGCTGAGCACCGGCGCGCCGCTCGTCCGCCCGCTCCTCAGCCCGTAGGTGTTGCCGATGCGATCGGTGCGCACCTCGAGGCCGGCCTCCTCGAACCAGCGACGGACGAGGCGCCTGCCCGCAGCGTCGGCGTCGCTGAGCGCGAGGCGGTTTACGCCGTGCAGGCCGCTGCGCTCGTCGAGGTAGCGGCCGACCTCCGACAGCTCCTCGAGAGAGCGCCAAAGCCGATCGCCGGAGATCGAGGGAAACGTGTTCATCTGGCGCAGGCTAGCCTCGGGCGTGCCGGCGGGGAACGGGCGACGCGACAGGCCCGCTCAGCGGCGTGTGAGAAGCCACACGCTGGTGCTCACGCCGGCGCCCTGCTCGGCAAAGCGCGCGGGGACGTCGTGTGCGGCGCGTTGCTCGAGCAGCTCCAGCGCTCCGGCATCGCCGTAGAGCGAGCGGACCTCGTCGTCACTCACGCTGTAGGGCGGTCCGTCCACGAGGGCCTGATCGTAGGCCAGCGTGATGAGCAGCATTCGGCAGCCGGCAGGCAGCAGCGCTTTCATGCGCTCCGCGTAGGCGGGTCGGGTCTCCGGCGGCAGCGCGATCAGCGCCGCGCGGTCGTACACGGCCCCGAGGAGCCCCAAGGACGGGGACGGCACGCGGAGGATGTCGTCGACGTGCAGCTCGATGTCGCCGGCGCGGTACACGACGTGGTCTGCCTCGTCGTCACGCGTGAACGGGATGCGGTTCTCGTCGAAGAAGGCCTGCGCCGCCTGCTGCACGAGCTCGACGCCCACCACCTCGTGCCCGTGCTCCGCCAGGTATTTGAGATCGAGGCTCTTGCCGCACAGAGGCACCAACACCCTCGTCGCGGATGGCGCCAGACGCGGCAGCCAGCGCGCGAGATCGGGGTTCGCCTCCGACTGGTGAAAGCCGATCCGTCCTTCGCTCCAGCGCGTGCGCCACTCGTCATCGCTCACCATGCCGTGCCTCCGCCCTGTGCCATTGTACTCACCGCTCGGGAGCGCTGCGTCCACACCACGCGCCCCCCTTGAGTTGACCGTACATTCCGTTGAGCGTCCCTATCGTCGGCGTTTTGCCCGAGGTAGGCGCAGGTGGCCATCGGCCTACCGGTGTCTCGCCGACGAGCAACAGGAGGTCTTATGCACGACCACGAAGAAGACGGCCTGCCCCCGCCCCCGCCGGCGGCGAGCCTGACCTATGGCGAGTACTTGCACATCGAGGACCTCTTGCGACTGCAGGTGCCGCGCTCGTCGCCGCCCGAGCACGACGAGCTGCTCTTCATCATCATCCATC
>CAYLZW010000020.1:0-38955 GCA_964388085.1 uncultured Myxococcales bacterium
TTCACCGCGCTCGGGGAGCTGTACGAGCTCGAGGGCGACGTCGAGGCCGCCGCCGCGAGCTATGAGCGCGTGCTCGCCATCGACATCACCGAGCAGAAGGCGAAGACGCGGGCGCGCCGCCTCCGCAACGCGCGCGGGCGTCACCAGAGCCGAGCCGCCGAGCAGCGCGCGCTTCTGACGCGCTTCCTCGGCGCTCGCGCGGCGGGCTCTCGCTACGCGGTGCTCGAGGAGATCGGCCGCGGCGGCGCGGCGACGGTGTTTCGCGCCCGCGATCGCGTGGTCGAGCGCGAGGTCGCGCTCAAGATCTTCCACCCGCGCGGGCGCGCCGCCGAGCGCCGCGCGCGCATCGTGCAGGAGGCGCGCATCGCGGGGCGCTATGACCACCCGCACATCGTCCCCATCCTCGACATCGACGAGGACCGCGATCTGCTCGTCATGGCCATGTGCCAGGGCGGCTCCCTGCGCCAACGTCTCTCGCGCGACAAGCGCCTGCGCACGACGGAGACCGCCGAGATCGGCGCCGTGCTGCTGAAGACGCTCGCCGACGTGCACGATCAGGGGGGCGTGCACCTCGACATCAAGCCCTCGAACCTGCTGTTCGACGACGACCGCATGATGATCTGCGACTTCGGCACGGCCGGCCTCAAGGAGGTGGGCGCCGCCGCCGGCACGCGCGCGTACATGGCGCCCGAGCAGCGGATCGAAGGTCGCGCCTCGGCGGCCGCAGACGTCTACGCCGCGGGCCTCGTGCTCTACGAGTGCATCGCCGGACGCCTCCCCGACACCGGCCGCGCGCGCACGGCGCAGGTAGAGCTCGACGTGCTTTTGCCCGGTCCAAGGCGCCGCGGCCTCGAGCGCGTGCTCTCGTCCCTGACCGCGCCGCGCCCCGAGGACCGCGCCAGCGACGCGCGCAAGGCCGCCGAGGAGCTGCTCGAGGCCGCCGCGCTGCCGGGTGACGACGTCGAGGGCGCGAAGCTGCTCGAGCACTTGAGGGGGCTCGCGTCGCGGGAGGGGGACGACGCCGTGGCGCGCCTCGAGCGCCATCCCCTGTCGGGGTTGCTGGTGCCGGCGAGCTCGTGAAGCGCCGACCTGCAGCGTTTTTCAGCCCCGCCAGGGCGAGTCCCCAAAGCGACACAAGCCCTAGGCAAATCCTCGACGACGACGCCAGTACCACTCGAGGCAGCCGGCGAAGACCACCAGGCACAGCGGCAGCCAATGGTGCCAGAGCGGCTCGGTCTTCTGCCGGTGCACCTTCTCGACGCCGTGGTCGATGAACTCGAGGTCGGTGATGTCGCGCGCCAAGGTGAAGGTGCCGCCCGTGCCGGCGGCGAGGGCCTGCAGGATGTCGGCGCGCGGCTCGGCGTGGAGCACCTCGTTCTTGGCGGCGCGCACGATGAAGGCGTTCTCGTCGCTGCCGATGCGGCGGCCGTCCTTGTCGGCGCTGGCCGTGACGCGCCACGCGCCGGGCCGCGGCGGATCGAAGGTGCCGCGCCAGATGCCGTCGCTGCCGGTCTCTCCCCGGACGATGTGCTCCCGCTGCTCGCTGCCCGGTTGGCCCGCGCTCGGCGCGTCGAGTGAGATCAGCTTCAGCTCGAGCTTGGCGCCGCCCTCGGGGCGATAGCTCGCGTCGAAGGAGCGCACCTCGAGCGGCACCTCCTCGTCGGGCGCGACGCTCGCCTTGCCGACGTTGACCTTCACGCGCGAGAGCTCGGGATCGCGGATGAGCCAGCGCAGAGCGTTCGCGAAGAAGCGCCGGTGCGCGTCGCCGCGTCCGCCGCCGCCGACGTGAGGCAGCGACCAGAGCCAGGTGGAGTCGGTCAAGATGGCGAGCGAGCGGCCCTTGCCGACCTCGCGCGTGGCGACGACGGGGGCGCCCCTGTCGTCGGTGTTCAAGAAGGGGTGCACGAGCAGCGACTCGGCGCCGTCCTGGAGCCCGAGCACGAGGTTCAGGCCCTCGAGCGGCGGCAGCTCGTCGTAGGGGTTTCTGCCGTTCACGCTCTTGGCGGTGTCGCCGAGGTCGGTGATGGGGTGGCTCTTGCCGGCCTCGGTGAGCAGCGGCGAGAAGCGCTCGGTCGAGAGGTGCCCGCGCCCGGGCAGCAGCTTGACGGGCAGCACGTCGGCGATGGGCGTGCCCTCGTAGTCGCCCTCGGAGAAGGCGAGCTCGCCGCCGATCATCATGAAGCCGCCGCCGGCCTCCTCGACGAACTCTTTGACGTTCTGCAGGTACAGGCCCATCTGGTACGGGCGGTAGTTGAAGTCCTGGAAGATGACGACGTCGAAGGTGTGCAGCTCCTCGGTGAACAGCTCACGCGTCGGGAACGGGATGAGCGAGAGCTCGTTCGAGGGCGCGCCCGCCACGTCGGTGGGGCTGCGCAAGATGAAGAAGGAGATGAGGTCCACCGACGGGTTCTCCTTCAGGAGGCGGCGCACGAAGCGCTCGTCCCACGACGGGCGGCCGGCCACCTGCAGCACGCGGATGCGGTCGCGGATGACCTTGAGCGTGAAGTCCACGCGGTTGTTCTCGGCGATGCCCTCCTCGGGGTGGACCGGCACCGAGACGGTGTAGACGTGCTTGCCCGCGGCCTTCGGCTCGAAGCTGAGCGTGAGCCGCGTCTCCTCGCCGGCGGACAGCACCTCGCGCTGCACGAGCAGGGGCCTGCCGTCCTCCTTGAGCGTGAAGGGGAGCTGCAGCGACGAGAAGCCCGTGTGGCGCACGACGACCTGCACGGTCACCTTGTTGCGCACGAAGGCGAAGTCGTCGGCGATGACGCGGTCGATGGCGACGTCCTTGAAGCCGCTGGAGCTGCCGGTGACGACGGTGTGCACCGGGACGCCGAGGCGCCGGGCCTCGTCGCGCAGCGCGGTCGAGAGCTCGGTGCCCATGCCCGTGGTGTCGGCGCCGTCGCTGATGATGACGACGCCGCCGAGGGGCTTGTCGCTCTCGCTCGTGCCGACGCCCTCGAGCGCGGCCAAGAGGCGCGAGGCCGAGCCGTCGGGGCGCTTGGCGCCGCTCGCGAGATCGTCGACGACGCTGCTGGGCAGCGCCGTACCGCGCTCCGCGAAGCCGATCAGCTCGGGCACGAAGGGCGCCGAGCGGCCCTTGAGGTCCTGCTCGAGCGCGCGCCAGGCGCCGATGGCCTGCCGCATGCGCGAGGTCTCTCCCCCGTCGGTGAGCGCCATGCTCTCCGAGACGTCCACGGCCACGACCACGCGGTTCGCCTCGCGGCTCTTCGCCATCAGGCGCTGCCCGGGCTCGAGCAAGAGGACGAACAGGCCGAGCGCGAACGCGCCGCGGGCCGCGAGCAGCCCGAGGCGCACCTTCCAGGGAGCGCCGCGCGTGCCGCGCCAGCCGAGCCAGAGCGCCACCCCGGCGGCCAACGCCGAGAGCGCGAGCACGGCGGCGGGCAGGTCCGTGAGCGCCACGAGCTCGGAGGCGTTGTAGTCGACGCTCGCGACGGCCGACGACACGCCGCTCGCGCCGTCGGGCGCGGCGCTCGCGAAGGAGGAGAACAGCCCGCCGAGGTCCATCGTCAGCGCCGGCTCTTCTTCATGATGAACGGGATGTGCACCTGGTCCGCCTTGTAGTCGAGGCAGGTGGCGTACATGACGACGTTGACCGCGAAGCGAAAGGCGCGCTCGCGCTGCCGCTCGCCGCCGGGCACGCACTCGAAGCGCCAGGTGCCGAAGCGATCGCGCTCGAGGGCGCCGAGCACGTCGCACTGGGTCATCAGCACGACCGCGCGCCCGCCGGTCTCGAGCGCGAGCACGCGCTTGTCGTCCTCGTTCCGCCCGTACGCGCCGTCGGTGAGGAAGTAGCTCTTGAAGAGCACGTGCTCCTTCGCCAGCGGCTCGAGCTTGGCCGGCGGCAAGAGCTCGTCGAGCAGCGCGCGTGCGTCGCGCGCGAAGCCGTCGTCGGGCGACGGCGCGTCGATCCAGAGCATGCCGCCAAAGCGCAGGTGGCGCTGCAGGCGCGCGCGTTGTTTGTCGTCGAGGGGCGCCACCTGTCCGCTGCCGGTCCAGACGAGCAGCGGCTGGTAGAAGATCTCGTCGTCCGAGAGCGCGAGGTTCACGGCGTCACGGCCGGCGTTCACGCTGGTGCGCCGCTTCACCTCCCAGAGCAGCCGGCGCAGCGCCTCCGGGCGAGCGTCCCAGCCCTTGCCGTGCTTGAGCTGGCCGATGGAGATCTGCGAGCGCTCCCCGATGGCGCGGGCGGCGCGAGGCCACAGCGCGCCCGCCAACGGCAGCGCGGCGAGAGAGGCGAGCAGGCGGCGGCGGCTCCAGTGCGGCACGGCAGGCAGTCTACCCTCGCGCGGGGTCTTGGGCCGGCGCTTGTGGCACCGGGCTCGGATAGGGCTTGCCGAACCGGTGCGCCATGAGCGGCAAGCGGTCCGATCCGAAGAACATCTCCTCGTCATCGTCGTCGTGCGCGCGCACGAAGTAGGTCGGCGCGCCGAACGCGCCCCGCTCGACAGCCTCCTCGGTGCTGCGCACGAGGCGCGCCTTCACGGCGGGATCCGAGGCGGCGGCCACGAAGCGCACGGCGCTCGGCTCGTCGATACCGGCCTCGAGGAGCGCCGCCGTGAGCACGGCCGGATCGTTCACGTCCTGGCCGCGCCCGTCCCAGAAGCGCTCGAACAGCGCCTCGGACGCCGCCTGCAGGTGCGCGCCGGCGTGCTCCTCGACCTGCGTGAGCACGCGCATGGCGTTGAGGGTCAGCGTCGGAAAGGTCGCCGGCAGCTCGAGCTTGATGCCGAAATAGGCGCCGAGGCGCGCGATGTCCCTGGCCATGTAGAGGCCGCGCGCGGGCAGGAGCGCGGGCGGGCTGTTGCCGGTGGCCTTGAGCGCGCCCGCGAGGAAGAACGGACGCAGCACGAGCTCTGCCTGCCAGATGGGCGCCCAGCGCGTCAGCGACGTGAAGGCGGCGCGCGAGTACGGGGAGACGACGTCATAGAAGAGCTCGATGCGCACGGTGACCTCCCTGGCTGCCGGAGGTCTTGCGGTCGTACGCTCGAGAGCGCAAGGCCCCTGCGCCGTGCCTTGCAACCTGAAAACCCACAGCCCCCGTGTCGCCGCGCGGGCAGGTCGGCTAATCGATGGCCATGCGCGCGCTCTACGCCCCCCTCGCCCTCCTCGCCCTGCCGTTCTTCCTGGCCTGCCCGACGGAGTCGCCCTCCGTCGACAGCGGCACGCCGCCGCCCGACAGCGGCCGAGCGGAGAGCGCTGATCCCGAGGACGCGGGCGCGCTCGACGCGGGCAGCGTGGACGCGAGCGATGGCGCAGAGGACGCCGGCAGCGACGCCGGCAGCGACGTCGGCAGCGACGCCGGCTTCGTCTGTGTGATGCCCGCCATCGAGCCGCCGCCGGAGCTCGCGCCCGACGCCGGGCCGCCCGACTGCGCGCTCGATAACGTCGAGGGCTCCACGGGGCACTTCGAGGGCACCTGGGAGGGCGTCGTGTTCGGCGCGTTCCCCTTCACCGGGGCCTTCGAGCTGCCGGCGCGCGGCGAGATGGACTTCGAGATCTACTGCGGTGACGACAAGCTGCTCGTCGACGGCATCCTCGAGGGGCGCGCCTACCAGCACCCGGACGCGGGCCCGGACGAGCCGGGGCATCCGTTCTCGGGCCGCTTGTACGGCGAGTACTCGCTGGCGACGGGGGTGGTCACGATGCTGGTGAACCCGGCGACGCTCACCGTCGGGCCGCTCACCGGCACCTTCCAGGTCGCCATGGACGCTCATCGCGTCAACGACGCCTTCGAGGACGGCGCCTGGTGCGGCGTGACGATCTCCCCCGAGGGAGGGGCCGGCGAGGGCAGCTGGCGCGCCGACCTTCGCTGAGCCGCTCCCCCCCGGGCGGCGGTCAGTGCGCGAGGGCGGGGCGCTGTCCGCCGGAGGCCTGCGCGCGCTCGGCGGCGGCGTCCTCGAGCGCGCGCTGCGCCTTCTCGTGGTGCCACTCGGCGACGACCTCGACGAGCGCCTCGCGCGCGCGCGCGACGTTGTCGGCGGCGTCGGCCTCGCGCTCGAAGCCGCCCCACTCGACCGCGTTGCGTTGAAACCACGGCAGCACGTCGACGACGACGGGGCCGCTGACGAAGCGCGCGAGCCAGTCGCCGAGCGGCAGGGGCGCGCGGCTGATGGCGGGATCGAGCACCACCACCTCGACGCCGTCCCCGCCGCTGACGAAGACGGCGGGGGCGACGTGGAAGCTCCACTCGACGTTGCGATCGTCGCCCGGCAGCACGAGATCGCCGACGACGAACACCTTCACCGAGCGCACCCCGCGCTCGGCCATGTGCGCCGCGGCGATCATCGCGCGCTCGCCACAGCCGTCGTCGGTCACCTCCCAAGGCACGCCCTCGAGGTGCTTCACCTCGTCGAACAGGCGCTGCGCCGCGGCCGGCGAGAGCAGCGGGCCGGGATCGACGCTGAGGCCGTGCATGTTCTCGAGCAGCACCGTCCCGGCGGGCAGCTCGTCGAGCGCCAGCAAGGTGGCGTCGCGCACCCGGTCGAGCTTCGCCGAGCGCCTCAAGAGCTGCGGCTTCGCCTCGAAGCTGAAGCGCACGGGACCGTCGTCGTCGGGCTGGTTCATCACGTAGCGCCAGTAGGCGCCGCCCACCTCGACGTCGATGTCGATGCCTTCGCCCTGCTCGTCGAGCTCGAGGCGCACGGCGTGCCACGGCAGCCCCGGCTCGAGCTCGGCGACCTCCTCGTCCGTCATGTGCTCGAGCGTCGCGCCGCCGTCGAGGGGCGCCCAGAGATCGAGCTGCTCCGAGAAGGCCCACGCGTTCTGCGGGCCGGTCATGCGACGGTTGAGATCGCGCGCGTTCGCCAGCAGGACGGGCGCCGCGCCCGGGCGCACGATGGCCCCGTTGCCGACGTCGAGCTTGGCGCCGGTGTCCTTGGCCCAGGCCGCGAGGCGAGGGCCCGGGAAGACGAAGAACGCGTACACGGCGTCGCCGACCCGAAAGCGCACGGGGATGGCGTCCTCGCCCGTGAGCGCGACCAGGCCGCGCGCGGGGTTCTGGCCGGCGCGCTCCTCGAGCGGCCGCTCGGGTGTCAGCGAGCGGGGCGGCACCGCACAGGCGCTGAGCGCCAGCAGCGCCGCGCCGAGCCAGAGGGTCCTCGAGGAGCCGAGCGACGTCGGGTTCGCTCGCCCAAGCACACCGCACGCAGCGACGGCCTTCATCGCTCGCACCCTACGCGCCAAAGCCGGCGGGCCGGCGCGCCTTGTGCGACGCGCCCTTGCGCGCCGCAGCCCCAGTCTGTCACCGCACCCTGGCGCGCGCCACGGACGACGCGTGATCCGCCGCCGTCACCCGTCACCCGTCACCCTCAGGCGACGCCGCGGCGAGCAGGCGGCGCAGGCGGGGAGGGCCTGTGCGGCGCGCCGCCTGCTCGAGGCCGAGGGGGGGCGGCCGCCCCGCGCGCCGCAGGGCCTCGAGCAGCGGCGCCACGGCGAAGGCGCGCTCCTCGAGACGGGGGTGCGGCAGCTGCAGCGAAGGCAGCGCGAGCGCTGCGCCCGAGGACCACAGCAGATCGAGATCGAGGCTGCGCCCGCCGTAGCGCGCGCCGCGCACGCGCCCGAAGCGCCGCTCCAGCGAGAGCAGCCACCCGAGCAGCGCCCTCGGCGGCAGGCCGCTCACGACGACGAGCGCGGCGTTTACGAAGGGGGCGTCGGTGCCGCCGCCCTCGGGCAGCGAGCCGTAGCGATCGCTGACCGCGAGCACGCGCAGCTCGGCGGCGCTCGACAGCGCGCGCAGCGCCTCCTGCACGAACACCGACGCGCGCGCGCCGGAGCTGCCGACCCCGATGCCGTACAGGCTCATCGCCGCGCCGCGAGCTGGATGCGCGTGGCCTCGGCGCGCGCGAGCTCGTCGACGCGCTCGTTCTCGGGGTGCCCCGCGTGGCCGCGCACCCACTGCCAGCGCACGTGGTGTCGGGCGGCCGCCTGCATGAGCGCGCGCCACAGCTCCTGGTTCTCGACGGGCTTGTTCTGGCTCGTCTTCCAGCCGCGCTTCAGCCAGCCGGAGAGCCATTCCGTCATGCCCTTCACGACGTAGTTGCTGTCGGTGACCACGCAGACGTCGCAGGGCACCTTCAAGGCGTTCAGGCCCTCGATGACGGCGAGCAGCTCCATCTTGTTGTTCGTCGTCGCGGGGGCGGCCCCGGCCAGCTCCCGCTCGTGGCGCGCGCCGTCCTTGTCGGTGACGAGGAGCGCGGCCCAGCCGCCGGGCCCCGGGTTTCCGAGGCAGGAGCCGTCGGCGAAGATCGTCACGCGCGGCAGCTCGCTCACGAGGCGGTCCCCTTCAGCTTGTCGAGGAAGAGCAGCGCGGTGGACATGTAGATGACGATGCCGACGATGTCGTTCGCCGTCGTCACGAACGGACCCGAAGCGATGGCCGGGTCGATGCCGAAGCGCTTGAGGGCCGCGGGCGCGAGCGCCCCGACGACGGCGGCGGCGGTCATGGCCGAGATCATGGCGATGCCGACGACGAGCCCGAGGTAGCCCTTGCCCCCGTCGAAGAACAGCGAGGCGATGCCGCCGACGGCGAGCCCGCACAAGGTGCCCATGATGAGACCGACGCGCAGCTCCTTGAAGGCGAGCCGCGGTACGTCCTCGAGGTCGAGGCGGCCGGTGGCGAAGCCGCGCGTCAGGATGGTGGCCGACTGCGTGCCCACGTTGCCCCCCATGGCGGTGATGACGGGCACGAACGCGGCGATGACGATCACCTGCTCGAGGATCGGCTCGTACATCGAGAGCAGCGCGGCGCTGAACAGCGAGCCGAGCAGGTTGACGGCGAGCCACGGCAGGCGGACGCGCGCGATGGGCAAGGCGCGGTCTCTGTAGAGCAGCTCCTCGGCGTCGGTGCCGGCGAGGCGCAGCACGTCCTCTTCGGCCTCCTCGTGCAGCACGTCGACGATGTCGTCGTGCGAGATGCGCCCGATCATGCGGCCGTTGTCGTCGACGACCGGCAGCGAGACCAGATCGTACTTTCTGAACAGCGCGGCCACCTCCTCCTGGTCGACGAGCGGCGTCACCGAGGCGACCAGCGGCTCGACGTACCTGGCCACCGGCTCATCGCCGTGGTGCAGCAGGAGGTCGACGAGATCGAGCGAGCCGACCAGGCGGCCGCTCGCATCGCGGACGTAGACGCGGTGGATCTCGACCCCATCGTCGACGAGCGCGCGCACGTGCTCGATGCCCTCGTTGATGGTCTCGCCGTCGGAGATCTCGACGCGCTCCACCTGCATGATGCCGCCGGCGGAGTCCTCCGGGTAGGAGAGGAGCTGCTCGACGTCCTTGCGCTCCTCGTCGTCGAGCGACTCGAGCGCCTCGCGCTGTTCGGCGGGATCGAGCTCGGCGAGGAGGTCCGCCGCGTCGTCCGACTCCATCTGCCGCAGCAGCGGGCCGAGCTCGTCCGCCGGCAGGTGCTCGATCAGCTCCTCGGTCTCGCCCTCCCCGAGCATGGCGACGACTTCGGCGCGGGTCTCGTCGTCGTCCAGGAGGCGCAGGATGCGGGGCCACTCCTCGGCCTCCAGGAAGCGCAGCGCCTCGACGATGTCGGCCGGGTGCGATACCAGTCGCAAGAAGGCGGCGCAGGAGACGTCGTCACCGCGGAGCACGGCGCGGAGATCGTCGCTGTCCATGCTGTCCACCAGCGCTTCCATCTCGCGTACTCCATATGGGGCGCACGCTAACGCCGCCTGGCAGCTTCGGGAAGGTCCACGATGAAGCACCCAAACCATCCGAGCCATGCGCTGCCGCCCGCGCCTCAGGTCCGCCGCCGCCGGCGCGGCCTGTTGGCCCTGCTCCTCGTCGCCGCCTGCGGCAACGCCTGCGCCTGCGAGCCCGAGCGGGTGGAGACCTCGCTCTCGGGCATGAGCGTGACCCTCGAGGCCGCGAGCGGGGAGCTCGTCGTCACGGGCGGGCAGCGCGAGCTCTTGCGCGCGCCGCTGTTCGAGCTGGCCGCGCGCTCGGGCGACGCCGTCTACGACATGCAGTTCGGCATGTTCGACATCGTGGAGCTGGGCGACGAGGAGTGGCGCTCAGCGGACGCGCTGCGCATCACGGGCAACGACGACGCCAGCGTGAGCTTCACGCTCGAGCGCGCGGGCGAGCCCTTCGCGGACGGCGTGCTCAGCGCCGAGGGGCCGGCGCACATCGTGCTCACGCTCTCGTTCGCGGGCGCCGTGAACCGACAGCGGCTCGCCTTTGGCTGCGCGCCCGACGACCACTTCGCGGGCCTCGGCGCGCAGACGCACGACGTCGACCACCGCGGGCAGATCGTGCCGCTCTGGGTCAGCGAGCAGGGCATCGGCAAGACCGACAGCGACGAGCTGCCGCTCGTGTGGCAGGTGGTGGGTCGGCGGCACACCACGCACGTGCCGCAGCCGGCCATGGTGACGAGCCGCGGCACGGCGCTCATCCTCGACAGCTACGCGTTCGCGCGCTTCGATCTCTGCGCCAGCGACGAAGATCGCGTCACGCTCGAGAGCTGGGAGCCGACGAGCAGCATGGTCCTGCACCTGTTCGACGGGCCGACGCCGCTCGAGGCGCTGGCGCACATGAGCGCGCACCTCGGCCGCCCGCGCACGCCGCCGCCGTGGATCTTCGCGCCCTGGAACGACGCCATCTTCGGCAGCGACGAGGTGCGCGCCTTCGCTCACTTCCTGCGCGACAACGACATCCCCTCGAGCGCCATCTGGAGCGAGGACTGGCGCGGCGGCAGCGACTCGGGGGATCTCTACCGCCTCGACGAGGACTGGCGCCTCGACCGCGAGGTGTACCCCGACTACGAGGCGCTCGCGACCGAGCTGAAGGAGCTCGGCCTCGCGCCCCAGGTCTACTTCAACACCTTCGTGACCATCAGCGGCGACGTGTTCGACGAGATCACGGCGGCCGGCCACGCGATCAAGGACGAGAGCGGCGAGGCGTATCTGTTCGATGGCTCCGACAAGAGCTTCTCGCCCACGGCGCTCGTCGACCTGACCAACGAAGACGCCGTCGCCTACACGCGCGCGCACCTCGAGGAGGCGCTCGCGCTCGGCTCCATGGGCTGGATGGCGGACTTCGCCGAGTGGATGCCCGTCGAGGGCGCCGTGCTCGCGTCCGGCGAAGATCCCGCCGTGGTGCACAACGAGTATCCGGTGCTGTGGGCGCAGCTGAACGACGAGGTCATGAAGGCCTACGACGGCGACGTGAACGGCGCGGTGGCCTTCCACCGGAGCGGCCACCTCTATTCGCAGCGCTACGTGCAGGTGATGTGGGCGGGCGATCAGCGCACCAGCTTCGAGGCCGACGACGGCCTGCCCACGCTCATCCCGCTCGGGCTCGGCCTCGCGGCGACGGGCTTCTTCTTCTACGCGCACGACGTCGCCGGCTACCAATCGTCGACGAACGATCCCGCCACCAAGGAGCTGTTCTTCCGCTGGACCGAGCTCGGCGCCTTCACTCCCGTCATGCGCACGCACCACGGCACGCACGCGCGCTACAACTGGAACCTCCGGAGCGACGAGGAGAGCACGCAGCACTGGAAGCGCTACGCCTCGCTGCACATTCGCCTCTACCCCTACCTGCGCTCGCTCGCGCTCGACGCCATCACCGCCGGCCGCCCGCTGTGGATCCCCATGGGGCTGCTCTATCCCGAGGACGACGAGCTGTGGGCGATCAAGGATCAGGTGTTCCTCGGCGACGCGCTGCTGGTGGCGCCCGTCGTCACGGAGGGGGCCACGGAGCGCGAGGTGCGCTTCCCGGAGGGCCGCTTCGCGCCGCTCTTGAGCGAGGGTGACGTCGTCAGCGGGCCCGCGACCGTGACCGTGCCCGCGCCGCTCGGCGAGATCCCCGTCTATCTGCGCGCGGGCGGCATCGTGCCGCTCACCGCCAACACGCCGATGACGCTGTTCGAGGGCGTGCAGGGCATCGAGGGGCTCGAGAGCACCGAGGGCGATCGCGTCGTCTACGTCGGCCTCGGCGCGGGCGGCGTCTTCGTCGAGGAGAGCGGCGCGCGTTACGAGCTGGTCGGCGGCGGCACCGACACGGGCGACCTCGTCCGCGAGCCGGACGGCGCCGTCGTCATCGAGGGCAACGGGCAGGTGCAGGGCAGGGGCTTCACGTTCGTGCTGAGCGGCCACCCGGACGGGCGCACGACGCGCGTGTACTTCCGCTAGGGCGCGTCCCCAAAGGGGACACGGGTGCCCTGTGCCCTTGCCGAGCGGGCGCGGAAAGCCGCTTGCGCACGGGGCCTCCCATTGACATCTCGGCTTCTGCCCGGTTTTCTCCGGCCCCCGTGGGCAGATCGTCCACATCGCCGCGCCCACGAGCCCCTCCGCATCACGCGAAGGCCGCTTTCCGGCGCACAAAGTGCGAGGAAGTCATGTACGCAGTCATCGTCGCTGGCGGTAAGCAACACCGCGTCTCCGAGGGAGAGCGCTTGCGCGTCGACCTCATGGCCGGCCGCAACAAGGGCGACAGCGTCGTCTTCGACCAGGTCCTGATGCTCGGTGGCGACAGCTACCAGATCGGCGCGCCCACCGTGGCCGGCGCCAAGGTCGAGGCCACCGTCACGCTGAACGGCGCGGACGGCGAGGGCCTGAAGGGCCAGAAGGTCCTCATCTACAAGAAGAAGCGCCGCAAGGGCTACGAGAAGAGCCAGGGCCACCGGCAGCGTTACACCGAAGTCCGTATCGACAAGATCGTCGGCTGACGGGAAGGAGCGAAGAGATGGCGCACAAAAAGGGCCAGGGATCCACCCGCAACGGCCGCGACTCGAATCCGAAGTTCCTCGGCGTCAAGCGCGCGGACGGCCAGACCGTCCTCGCCGGCAACATCCTCGTTCGCCAGCGCGGCACCAAGATCCGCGCCGGCCGCAACGTCGGCGTCGGCCGCGACCACACGCTGTTCGCGCTCGCGACCGGCGTCCTGCGCTTCGAGCGGGACGGTAAGACGCGCGTGCGCGCGGCGGTGTACGCGCCCGAGCACGATCCGAAGGCTCAGGCTTCGGCCTGAGGTCCCGCGGACCGTTTCGTAGAGGCCTGAAGTAGCGAGCGCATGGCCTCTTTCATCGACGAAGTCGTAATCCAAGCCAAAGCCGGTGACGGCGGCGATGGCGCCGTGGCGTGGCGTCGGGAGAAGTACATCCCGATGGGCGGCCCCGCCGGGGGCGACGGCGGCAACGGCGGCAGCGTCGTGCTGGTCGCGGACGAGAGCGTCAACTCGCTCATCGACTTCAAGTTCAAGCCGCACCTGACGGCGAAGGACGGCGAGCGCGGGCGCGGCAAGAACCAGTTCGGCAAGAACGGGGACGACGTCATAGCGCGCGTCCCCGTCGGCACGCAGGTCTACGACGAGGACACCGGCGAGATGCTCTGCGACCTCACCGAGGGCGGCGAGCGCGCGGTGGTGTGCGAGGGCGGCTCGGGCGGCTGGGGCAACTCGCGCTTCACCTCGTCGACGCGGCAGGCGCCGGACTTCGCGAAGCCCGGCCTCCCCGGGGACGAGCGGCGCCTCAGGCTGTCGCTGAAGCTGCTCGCCGACGTCGGCATGCTCGGCTTTCCGAACGCAGGAAAGTCGACGTTCCTCGCGACCGTGAGCGCCGCGCGCCCGAAGATCGCGGACTACCCGTTCACGACGCTGGCGCCGCAGCTCGGCGTCGTGTTCGTGGCCGAGAACCAGAGCTTCGTGGTCGCGGACATCCCGGGCCTCATCGAGGGCGCGTCCGAGGGCGCCGGCCTCGGCATCCGCTTCTTGAAGCACCTGGAGCGCGTGCGCGTGCTCTGCCATCTCATCGAGGCGCCGAGCGAGCTCTATCCGGACGACGAGGAGCGGGTGAACGGCTCGCGCGTGCTGGCGCGTTACCAGAAGCTGCGCACGGAGCTCGGGCGCTACAGCGAGGATCTGGGGGCGCTCGATGAGGTCGTGGTGCTGTCCAAGACCGATCTGCTGGAGGGGGAGGACCCGAGGCAGCACGACGAGGTGCGTGCGCTGAAGGACGTGCTCGATGACGCGGGGACGCCGCTACTGTTCATGAGCGCGGCCGTGGGGAGCGGCGTGGATGAGGTGAAGTGGGCGCTGTGGCAGCGGGTGCAGCGGGAGACGAATCCGTATGCGGGGACGGCTTCGGGGAAGAAGCCGTTTGATCCGCTCGCGTGACGGAGACGGGATTCGGACGCGGATGCGAATCCGTTCACGTCCGTTGCCGTTGCCGTCAAGCCTGCCCGCGGGTCCCCGCCATCCTGCGTGACACGACGCTGCGCACATAGCCCGCGCGCAGGGCGTCATCGGACAGCACCGCCTCCGCCTCGTCGGCCACCTGCCTGATCTCGTCGAGCGCCGCCCGCAGGTCCCTGAAGGCAGGGTCCGAGTAGCGTCGCGGATCGAACTGTCGCCGCACCTGCTCGGCGGCTCGGTGCACCTCGAAGCTGGTCGACTCCGGGGCGATGCCGAGGAACGAGAAGTAGTCGCCGTGTCGCGCGGCGTGCACGCGGTCCTCGATGCGCTCTTTGTCGATGGCGAGCGCGCGCTCGCTGTCCTTGGCGACCTCCTCGGGGGCGCCTGGGACACCGCGGGCGATGATGCGGGCGGCGCCGCAGGAGACGCCGATGAGCGCCGCGCGCAGGACGTCCTCGGCCGGCAGGGCGCCGTCGAGCACCGCGTCCTCGAGGGAGCGCTGCCCGTCGAGGAGCGCGAGGGCCGCGTGCTCTACCTTCGTGAGCGGCGGCAGCCGTGGCGCGCGATCGTCCTTGCCGACCAGCGTCTGCGCGCCGCCGAGCACGCGCCAGAGCCGCCGCAGATCGTATTTTCGTCGGATACCCTCGGCGAGCACGGCGTCGAAGCGATGCTGCAGGCGAACGCGGTCCGACGCGTGCGCGGCCTCGGGCAAGAACTCGAAGCGACCGCTGCTCAGCTCGAGCACGCTCAGCACCTGCTCGATGAGCACGCCGCGGATGGCCGTGAACAGCTCCTGCGGCTTCAGCCCTCCCTCGTCGACGAGATAGGCGCAGGTGCGCCGCGCGGAGCGGAGGGGGCCGGCGCGCAGCTCGGTGTGCTTGGCCGCCGTGATGAGCCCCGCGCGCAAGAGCGCCTCCTCCGGACGATCGCGGGAGAGGTCCGACAGAAAGCCGACGGGCTCGCCGTGCTCGAGGTGCAGCGTGCGGCGCAGACCGGCTCGGTCGATGAGCACGAGCGCGCCCGTGACGCAGAGGACGTGCGCGCCCCAGAGCAAGGCCGGCAGCTCCCCGTCGCTGAAGGTGCCTTCGGGCGGGTCCAGATAGACCCAGCGCTCAGGCGCGGGGGGCGGCTCGACGCCGAGCTCACCGCCGGGCTCGAAGGTCAGCGCGTCGACGGGAACGCCCGGAGCGTCCGCCCCCCACCAGGAGATGCGGCCGACGCCGAGCTCGCTCTCGCCCGGGCCGTCGTGCTCGCCCTCGGCGGCGGACAGCGCCGCCCCCGTGCGGAAGGCCCAGCGACTTCGATGGCGCGCGAGCTCCTCTTCGCGCGCCTTGAGCGTGGCCTCGGCCTCCTCGCGCGCGAGGCGCTCCTCCTCGATGATCTGCCGTGTACGCTCCTCCGCGAGCCGCGCGGCCTCCTCCGCGGCCTGTAGGCGCGCCTCGAGCTCGAGCTGGCGCGCGTCGGCCTCCTGGCGCAGGCGCTCCTCGGCCTCTCGACGAGCTTCCTCGGCCTGTCGCGCCGTTCGTGCCGCTTCGGCCACCAAGCGCTCCTCGGCCTCGCGGCGCGCCTCCCAGGCTTCCCGCACCTTGCGCTCGGCCTCGGCGACCAGGCGCTCCTCGGCCTCTCGACGCGCTTTTTCGGCCTGCTGCGCCCTGCGCGCGGCTTCGGCGGTGAAGCGCTCCTCCGCTTCCCGCCGGGCGGCGGCGGCTGCCTCCTCGGCCCTTCGTGCGGCCTCCGCGGACAGGCGCTCCTCGGCCTCCCGGCGCGCTTCG
Organism: uncultured Myxococcales bacterium; assembly: GCA_964388085.1. GTDB lineage: Bacteria > Myxococcota > UBA727 > UBA727 > CAYLZW01 > CAYLZW01. Next base: position 15,939 of record CAYLZW010000020.1, read on the forward strand.
GCGGCGGCCACCTGCGCGAGCTGCTCGGCCTCTTCGTGAGCGCGCGCTTCCGCCTCGGCGCGCGCCTCGTCGGCGGCCTGCTCCGCGAGCTCGGCAGCCTCGAGCGAGAGCCGCTGCTCCACCTCGCGGCGCGCGGCGGCGGCGGCCTCTTGCGCGAGGCGCTCGCCCTCCTCGCGGAGCCCGGCCTCGATGCGTTCGCGCTCTCTCGCGGCGACCTCGTTCGCGTGCTGCTCGGCGGCGGCGACGCGCTCTTCGAGCTCGCGGCGCAGCTCGGCCTCGAGCTCGGCGCGCAGCCGCGCCTCCTCTTCGGCCTGCTGCCGGCGCGCGGCTTCGATCTCCTCTCGTCGCTGCTCTTCGCTGTGGCGGTGCGCTTCGGCCTCGGCCGCGCGGCGCTCGAGCTCCGCGATGCGCTCGTCGGCCTCCTGGCGCAGCCGCTGCTCGAGCTGCTCGCGCGCAACCGCGGCGCTCTGGCGCAGCTCCTCGAGCTCCCGGCGCGCCCGCTCCTCGGCCTCCGCGCGCGTGCGCTCGGCCTCGGCGACGCGCTCCTGCGCCTCCTGCCGCGCCTCCGCCTCCGCGCGCTCGCGCGCGGCGTCCTGCGCGAGCGCGAGCTCCTCGGCGATGCGCAGCGCCTCCTCTTCGGCCTGCTCGCGCGCGCTCTTCTCGGCGGCGGCCAGGCGCTCCTCGAGCTCCTCGCGCAGGCGCGCCTCTTCGTCGCGCTGCCGCTGCTCGAGCTCGCGCACGCGCGCGTCCGCCTCGGCCCGCGCCGCTTCCTCGAGGTCTCGGCGCATGGCGAGCCGAGCGGCCTCCTCCTCGGCCTTCAGGCGCCGCTCGACGTCGAGCAGATGCTGCTCCGCCGCCGCGCGCGCCGCCGCCTCGGCCTCGAGCCGCTCGCGCTCGCTCGCCGCCGCCAGCTCCCGCTCGAGCCGCTGCCGCTCTTCCTCGGCCTGCTCACGCGCCTCCGCGACCGCGCGCTCGACGCGCTCCTCGAGCTCTCGCTCGAGCCTCGCCTCGGCGGCGAGCCGCAGCTCGAGCTCGAGCTCCCGGCGCGCGTCCTCGAGCCTCGCCTGCACGAGGGCTTCGCTCGGGTCGAGCAGCGCCGCCGCGCCCTGGCTCGTCAGCGCACCAGCACCCGCGGCTACCTCGGCGGGCGGCGCCGGCGGCTCACCTTCGCCGTCGCCGTTGTCGTCGTCGTCGCCGTAGACGTAGTCCCGTTCAAGCTGCGCGACGTCGGGCGCGCGATCGCTGTCGGTGCCGCCCACTTCCTCCTCATCCGGCGGAGGCACGAGCCCTAGCTCGTCGAGCAGCGGCGCCAACCCTGCCTCCGCGTCGGGAAAATGGAGCACCGGCGGCGCCAGCGCGGCGTCCACCTCGTCCCACTCGTCGGCGACCTCCGCCTCGCGCTCGTCGTCCCGCTGCTGCAGCTCCTCGGCGAAGGTCGGCGGCGGCGCCAGAAAGCCGCTGACCGTGTCCTCCGCGTCCCCGGCCGCGTCGTCAGCGTCGAGCGGCGGCGGCTCGAAGGCGCGCTCCTCGGCCTCGAGCGCCTCGCCCTCGGGGGCGGGCGCGCTCGCGGACGCGTCGCCCTCGACGAGAGAGGGCATGGCCTCGAGCGGCGGGTACTCCACGAGCCCGTCGCGCTCGCGCACCTCGGCGAGCGCGCTGTTCAAGTCCTCGTCGGTGATGCGCTCGGTGATGGCCTCGAAGCCGTGCTCATCGCGCGGCGCCGAGCGCGTGTCGTCATCGAGCGCGGCGCCCTCCTCCGAGCCGAGCGGCCCGGGCAGACTCCAGCCGCCGCCGTCGCCGCTCGCGCCCGGCAGCTCGGTGTCGCGTCGCCCCTCGGCCACCCGGCTGCGCAGGCGCTGGACACGGCTCGCGATGTCCTCGCGCCCGCTGCCGCCGTCAAGCGAGCGCTCGGCCGGCGGCTCGGCGCCGAGCGGAGCGCCCTCGTCCGCGCGCGGTCCCTCGTCGGTGGGCGTCAGCTTGGCGGTGAGCCGCGCGAACGTCGCCGCGTCCATCTCGGCCGTCACCTCGGGGGCGGCGCCGTCATCGTCATCGTCGAGGTCACCCCAGGCCGGATGCGGGTCGTCCGCCGCGAGCTCCCGCCCGTCGTCGTCGCGCAGCGTGACCTGCGGCTCTTCGCTCAGCGGCGGCGCGAGCCCGACCAGCGGCGGCGTCCCTTCGTCGTCAGCGTCCAGGTCGTCAGCGTCCCTGCCACCCGCGCTCGCGTCGTCAGCGTTCGCGTCGCCAGCGTTCGCGTCGCCGCCGTCCCCGCCTTCGTTCGCGTCCTCGGGCGCGTCGCTCGGGTCGGCCGCGAGCGCGTCCAGCTGCAGCGACGCGGGGACGCGCGCCAGCGGCACGCTCAGGTACGTCGCCAGCCGGGCGATCACCGGCGCCGCCTCGGCCGGCAGCGCGAAGTAGGCGTCCCCACCGGCGGCGATGGCGCTCTGCGTCGAGGAGACCGGCTCCGAGCCGCTGCCGAGGAAGAACAGCGGCGCGTTCGAGCCCGGCTTGGTGGCCCGCACGGCGCGCGCGATCGCGGACGCGTCCTCATCGCGGTCGGCGAGATCCACCAGCACCGCGCTGGCGGGATCCTCGGCGCTCAGCTCGCGCTCGAGGGCCTCGAGCTCGGGCACGCTCACAAAGCGCAGCCCGGCGAACGACAGCGCCACGCGGACCGTCTCCGACAGCCCCTGTCGCCGGCTCAGCAGCGCGACGCGCGCCTCGTCCATGCAAAGTCCGCCTTCCGGCCGGATCCGCGGCCGCCCCCGCCGTTTGGCAGAGGGGACGCATATCGCTGAAACTAAACGCCTTTTATGGCGTGGTGGGCGCCCCCGTCATAGCACGCGCGCACGATGCACGTCCAAAACGAGGCAGCTCGTCTCACGAGGCACAGCGCTCACAGCACGTGCGCCGGATCCACGTCCAGCACCATGCGGCAGCCGCCGCGGTCGAGCGCCTTCTTCAGCGCATCGTCGCGCTGCACCGCCAGCAGCAGCTGCGCTCTTGGCTGCACGCCGCGCGTCCGCACGAAGATCTGATGGCGCGTCATGCCCCGTAGGCGCTCGAGCGGAGCCGGCGCGGGGCCGAGCACGTCCCACGAGCCCTTCTCGAGCATCCCCTGGCCCACCGCGCGCAAGCGCTCCCCCACGCGGCGGGCGAGCGCGTCGACGACGTCAGGGTCAAGGCCCTCCACCCGGCAGAGGGCCGCGCGCCAATACGGCGGGTACTTCGCCTCCTGCCGGAGCTCGAGCTCCTCGCGCACGAAGGTCTCCACGTCGTGCGTGCGCGCGGCGACGATGGCGGGGTGCTTCGGGTTGTACGTCTGCAGGATGACCTTGCCCGGCGCGTCCCCGCGGCCGGCGCGACCGGCCACCTGCGTCAAGAGCGAGAAGGCGCGCTCGGAGGCGCGGAAGTCGGGCACGCTCAGCGCCACGTCCGCGAGCACCACGCCCACGAGCGCGATGCCGGGGAAGTCATGTCCCTTCGCCACCATCTGCGTGCCGATGAGCACGTCGACCTCTCGTCGCTGCACGGAGGCGAGCACGCGCTCGAGCTCGCCGCGGCGGCGGACGGTGTCGCGATCGAGGCGCGCCACGCGCGAAGACGGGAAGCGCGCGCGCACCTCCGCCTCGACGCGCTCGGTGCCGAGGCCGAGCGCGAGCAGCGGCGTGGAATGACAAGCGCCGCAGGCGTCGGGGATGCCCTCCTCGAAGTCACATTGGTGGCAGAGCACCTGCTGTCGTCGGGCGTGGAACGTGAGCGACACCGAGCAGTGCGGACACTGGCGGATCTCGCCGCAGGCCTCACAGAGCAGAAACGACGCGTAGCCTCGACGGTTCAGGAACAAGAGCGTCTGCTCGCCGCGCGCCAGCGTCTCCTGCATGGCCTCCACGAGCGGGCCGGACAGGATCGCCGTCGGCTCCCCTTCGCTGACGGAGCGATCGCGCGCCTTGGCCTCGCGCACCTGCTTGCGCTTGGTCATGTCGACGATCTGGACGTCGGGCATCACGCCGCCGCCGCCGATGCGCACCGGCAACCAAAGGCGCGTGAGCTTGCCCTGGGCGACGTTGTGGCAGCTCTCGAGCGAGGGCGTCGCGGAGCCGAGCACACACAAGGCACCCGAGCGCCGCGCGCGCCACAGCGCCACGTCGCGCGCGTGGTAGCGGGGGGTCTCGTCCTGCTTGAGGCTCGGCTCGTGCTCTTCGTCGATGACGATGAGGCCGAGGTTCGGCACGGGCGCGAACAGCGCCGAGCGCGCCCCGAGCGCCACGCGCGCGCGCCCTTCCCGCAAGCGAGCCAGCGCGTCCCGGCGTTCGGCCGGCGTCAGGCCCGAGTGCAGCACCGCCACCTCGGCCGACACGCCCGCTCTCACCCGCGAGAGCAGCTGCGGCGTCAGCGCGATCTCGGGCACCAGCAGGAGCGCGCCCTGGCCGCGCTCGAGCACCGCGCGCAGCACGCGCAGGTACACCTCGGTCTTGCCCGAGCCGGTGACCCCCTCGAGCAGGAACGCGCGCCCGTCGCCCTCCTTCACGGCCAGGATGGCCTCTACCGCGCGCGCCTGACCCTCCGTCAGCGCGCGCTCTTTGACGGGATCTTCGAGCGGGGAGAGCACGCTCGGCGCCTTCGCCTCCTCGAGCACGCGCAGCCGGCCGAGCTCCACGAGGCGGCGCACCTTGCCGCGCGCGCCCGGAAACACGAGCTGCGCCTCCGCCAGCGTCGGAGGAGCCGGCCGCTCCCGCAGCCACTCGTCGAGCGCCGTCAGCGCGGGCGCGCGCGCGGAGATGGGCTCCCCGTCGTCGAGGGGCACCAGGATCTCCTCGACGCGCACGGCGCCGGCCCCGCGGTCCTCGAGCGCCTCCAAGAAGCCACGCTCCACCAAGCGCTTCAAGCGGGCCTTGCCGGTGCCCTCCTTCAGGAGCTGCTTCTCGTTCTTGTGCTGTCCCTCTTCGAAGGCCTGCAGCGTGGCCACGTCTTTCGCGGTCAGGCCGTGCGCGGCGCCGAACACGAGCGCGCGCTTGCCCTCGTCGGAGACCTTGTAGCGGCGCTTCACGTCGCGCTGCGTGTCGGGCGGCAGGATGAGGCGCACGGTCTCGCCGAGCGGCGCCAGGTAGTAGTCGGACACGAAGCGACAGAGCGCGATCTGCTCCTCGCTGACGACGGGCTCGTCGTCGAGCACGTCCTCGAGCAGCTTCAGGCGCGCGGCCGGCAGATCCCGGGCGGGATCGTCCCCGAGCACGAGGCCCACCATCTTCCGGCCGCCCACGGGCACGCGCACGCGCACCCCCGGCTGACAGCGCCCGTTCATCGCGTAGGGCACCGCGTAGCTGAGCGCCTCCCCGATCTGCGCCACGGGCACGCTGACCAGCACCCGCCGGACGTCACCATCAGCCGTCAACGCGCGCTCCTGCCCCGCGGGCGGCAGCGGTGGGGGGCGCGAGGGCGGCGGGGAATCGCATGCGAGCATCTAAGAGGCTCCTTGGCGGCAAGGCAAACCTTTCGGCCGCTTTGCGCCACACCTCCTCCATCCGCTGCCCGGCGGCGGGGTTTGCGCGGGATCCGCTGGTATCGTGGGCGCCCGAGGTGCCATGAACCCCATCGTCCACGCCGAGATCGGCTGGCTGCTCGCGCAGGCGCTCGACAAAAGGCGCGACCGCGTCGTCGTCACGCTGGCCGCCGTCGCGCCGGACCTCGACGGCTTCGGCATCCTCGTGTCGGAGCAGCTCTACGCCGACTGGCACCATAAGCTCGGCCACGGCGTCCTCGCGGCGGTCGTCGTGCCGGCCGTCGCGCTCGCCGTCACCCGCTCACCCAAGGCCGCGTTGCTCGCGTTCTGCGCCTTCCACAGCCACATCCTCGGCGACCTCGTGGGCTCGGGACCCGGCTGGCCGCTCTGGTACCTCTGGCCGTTCTCCGCCCTCGAGTGGTTGCCGAGCTGGCAGTGGGATCTCGCGTCCTGGCAGAACAGCGCCATCGGCCTCGCCGTCACGCTCACCTGCCTCGCCTGCGCCTTGTTCGTGTGGCGTACGCCGGTGGAGCTGTTCAGCGTCCGCGCCGACGAGAAGGTGGTGCAGACGATCCGCGCCCGCTTCCCTCGCTTCGCCCGTCCACGACGCTGAGCACGCCCTACCCCCGCTCCCCCCGCTCGACGAGCGCCGCGGCGCGGGACCTCTCGACGACGTGCTCGCGCACGCCCTTCGGCCACCGCTCGACGAGGGCCTCGAGCTGCTGCTGCTCGCCGGCGAAGAGCGCCCGTGACGCGTCCTCGTAGCGCGGCAGATCGCCCGCCATCGACGTCAAAAAGCGGCTGAGCGCCGCCCGCATGCGCTTGGCGCGCTCCTTCGCGGGCTCGCTCTTGCGGGCCTGGTCGACGACGCGGCGGAGCGCGGCCGAGATGCCGTTCGGCTGCTGCTCGAGCCACTCCCAATGGCGCGGCAAGAGCGACACCTCGCGGCTGACGACGCCGAGCTTCGGCCGGCCGGGACCTCTCGAGGGCGAAGGCAGCTCACGCGCGATTACCTCGTCGAGGCTGCCGCGCAGATCGAAGTCGACCTGCCGGCCGCTCTCGTCGTCGAACACCAGCAGGATCTGGCCGCTGTCGTGGTCGAAGCGTCGCTTGAGCACCGGCAGCACGTGGCTGAGCGGGCCTCCTGCGATGCGGACGGTGCCGGAGAAGACCGTGAAGGTGGGTTCGGGTTGGTTCATGCCTCCGGTTTTACCCGGGTGAAATGCCATCCACAATAAGATCCGGGTAAAAATGGCGGGCGGCGATGCAGGCTTCCGGACACGCCGCGTTCCAAGGCCCCCCGGAGTCTGCGAGCCTAGCGAGATGTTCGCTCCTCTCGGCCCCCGGCTGCTCGCTGTCGTCGTCGCGTGCACCTCGACGTTGAGCGCCTGCAGCCAGCGCAGCGTGGTGTGGCAGCCCCCCGTCGAGGCGCCCGTCTGCCCCGGCGGCGCCTGCGCTGACCTGCCGCCCCGAGAGCTGTGTGAGGTCGTGCTCTGCCTGGCGGGCGCCGGCGGCGATCTCTCCGACGGGAACCACACGCTCGGCGATCTGTGCGCCGCCCTCGACGGCCTCGTGCAGACCTGTGACGCGAACGGCTGCGAGCGCTTGTTTCCCGACGTCGACAGCGCGCTGCTGGCGCTCGAGGACGTCGGCGCTCGCGTCGACGGGAACGAGTACTTTCGCCGCGGCCAGGGCGGCGAGCGCCCCGCGCCGGCCGCCGAGAGCTGCACCCTCACCCTCATCGGACACTCCTGGGGCGCGGTGAACGCCGCCGCGCTCGCGCAGCGCGTGGCCGAGTCCGCCGCCTTGCCGCCCGGCCTCCAGCGCGTCGAGCGCGCGGTGCTGCTCGACGCCTACTCGCCCTTCGCCGGTGACGTCGTCGACGTGCCCGATGGCGTACGCCAGGCATGGAGCTACCGGCACTCGACCCCGGACCCGGACGACTGCTCGGCCAGGATGCCGCTTGGCCCTTACGTCGGCCTGCCCATCCGCTGCGGTCCGGACACACAGTGCGCCGACTACGACTTGTCGCTCCTCGGCCTCCCGGTCGGTCACTGCGAGATGCTCTACGCGGTGGACGCCTGCGTGCACGAGAACGTGCGCGGCCAGGACTGCAGCGCGCCGCCGCCGTCGTCACCGGTGCTGCGCCGCTGAGCATCAGCGACGAGGACGATGGGCTCTGCTCGTCGCTTTGGCCACGCGCGCAGACAGCCGGCGCTTCGTCGCGGGGCTCGTAAGCCCCCTGACCGCGTCCTTGCCCACCCAGCGCTCGCGCTTGTCTTCGGAGGCGGCCAGGCGCTCGGCGAGCGCGAGCGCAGCGCCGTGCAGGGCCGGGTTGCGCTCGCCGATGGCGCGCAGCGCCCAGCTGACGCCCTTCTTCACGAAGTTCCGCTCGTCGCCGGCCGCTTGCTCGACGAGGGGCAGGCAGGCGAGGAAGGCGTCGTCGCCAGCGCGCTCGTCGTGCAGCGCCAGGCTCGCCAACAGCGCGAAGGCGGCGCGCTTCTCGAATTCACGACGACGCGTGCTCCACTGCTCGACCTTGCGGAAGGCGTGCGGCGTGCGATCGAAGAGCGAAAAGCAGGCCGTGTCGCAGTCGGCCCAGCTCTCGAAGTCCCTGCACCAGCGGTCCATCTGCGCCGGCGTCACGCGCGCGGGCTCGTCGACGAAGGCGGCCAAAAGGCGCGCCTCGTACCAGCCGCTCGCCCACAGCGCGGCCGCCAGCTCATGGCTCCGGCCGAGCGCCTTGGCCTCCTTGCGCAGCTCCGCGACGGAGACGCCGAACACCTTCGCCGCGCGGATGCCGAAGCGCGCCATGCCCTCGCGGTTCTTCTTGGAGCCTCGCCGCTCGAGGCGCGCCAGCACGTCGCGCAGCTCGTCGTCGACCGGGCGCCGTGGTGTCGGCTGGGCCTTTGCCTTGGCGCTCGCCATGCGCGAATGCTCTCGTAGCCGTGCTCGTCGAACAAGCGCGTAGCGCGGCCATCGGAGCCGGCGGATCCCGCCACCGTCGCCAGCGGAGCCCGGCGTGACTATCCTGCCCCGGTGACGCGCAAGCCGCCTCTCTTAGACGTCGTCCGGCGTGTGCTCTCGGCCCCGCTGCTGGCGCTCTTGTGGCTCTACCAGAAGCTCGCGCGACCGCTCCTGCCGCCGCTGTGCCGCTTCTACCCGTCGTGCTCGGACTACGCCGTGGAGGCCGTGAAGCTACACGGGCCCTTCCGCGGCTCGTGGCTGGCCGCGAGGCGCGTCTCCCGCTGTCACCCTTTTCACGAGGGCGGCGTCGATCCGGTGCCGGGCAGCGAGCTCGAGAAGCGGCGCGCGCTGGCAGAAGCGGCCGCGGTCCACGAGGGGGCGCTCCCCCTCGCCAAGCCTCAATAGACCTCGAATTCGACCCAACCCGAGTCCGGGTCGTTGCCGCTCGTGTCGAGGCCGGCGCGCGCGTGCCAGAGGTGTTGGATGATGTTGCCGTAGAAGCTCGGCAGCGCGTCCCCGGGCAGCGTGATCTCGCCTTCCCAGGTGTACTCGCCGCCCTCCTCGAGCTGCTGCGCGCCGGCGAGGTCGATCTCGAGGTTGACGCGCTCATAGGACGAGCGGGCGTGCTCACGATCGAGATCGCCGTCCCGCTCGCGCTCGAGGTAGGTGGCCGTGGCGTGCTCCTCCGAGGACAGCTCGAGGTAGACGCGGCGTACGCTGAGTTTCGTCTCTGCGCGCGCGCGCACGACGACGGGCAGCGGGCGGCCGAGCTCTCCTTCGGCGATCTCGACCTGCACGGTGGCGCCGCCGCCGGTGATGCTGTTCTTCACGGACTTCAGCTTGTCGAGCAGCCCCATGCGCGCCTCCGGGTTTTGGGTGTGCCCCACCCTGCGATAGCCCTCGACGCGGGGTCAACCCCACCGGTCGAGCCGCGCTGCTTCCCGAGCCCGCCGTAACAGTCTAGAGCGGAGCCCCGTTCGCCCTTCATCGGAGGCTTCGATGACGCACCGCCCGCACTATTTCCACGAGGACGACCTCGGCGCCTTCGCCGACATCGCCAAGGACGCGCCCGAGCTGGCCAAGAAATTCTTCGCCTGGTACGGCGCCGTGTTCGAGCCGGGGGCTCTCACCGCGCGCGAGAAGTCGCTCATCGCCCTCGGCGTCGCTCACGCGGTGCAGTGCCCCTACTGCATCGACGCCTACTCGAAGGACTGCCTCGAGAAGGGCGCTGACGCCGAGCAGATGATGGAGGCGGTGCACGTCGCTGGCGCCATCCGCGGCGGCGCCTCGCTCGTGCACGCCGTCCAGATGCGCAACCACGTCGAGAAGCTTACGATGTGATGCGTGACGATTTGACGCGAACAGCAGCCGTCGACGAGACGTGTCGACGAGACGTGTCGACGAGACGTGTAGACGAGGCCCTCGCATGACGCTCACGCTCCTGAAGCGCTCGCACGAGCTCGCCACCGCCGAGAACCAGCGGCGGCGGCTGTCGGTGCTGCCGGTAAAGACGACCTTCAGCCAGGCGGTGGCGAACACCGCGCTCGGCGAGCTGCGCTCGCGCCAGGTGGAGGTCCTGCAGGTGAACGTCGGCAAGCGCTGTAACCAGACCTGCCGGCACTGCCACGTCGACGCCGGCCCCGATCGCAAGGAGGTCATGCCGGACGCCGTCGTCGACCGCGTGCTCGAGGTGCTCGGCCAGGGCGGCTTCGACCTGCTCGACATCACCGGCGGCGCGCCCGAGCTGCACCCGCGCTTTTGCGAGCTCGTCGAGAAGGCCCGCGCGCTCGGGGTGCGCGTCATCGATCGCTGCAACCTGACGATCCTGATGACCAAGCCCTTCGCGCACATGGCTGCCTTCCTCGCCGCGCACCAGGTCGAGGTGGTGGCGTCGTTACCGCACTACTCCCAGCGCAGCACCGACTCCCAGCGCGGGGACGGCGTGTTCCAGCAGAGCCTCGACGCGCTGAAGCAGCTCAACACGGTGGGCTACGCGCAGCCCGGTACGGGCCTCGAGCTCACGCTCGTGACGAACCCGGTGGGCGCCTTCCTGCCGGCGCCGCAAGCGCAGCTCGAGTCGGACTTCCGGCGGCGGCTGCACGATCAGCACGGCATCGAGTTCACGCGCCTCATCTGCATCACGAACATGCCCATCAGCCGCTTCCTCGAGTGGCTCGACGAGAGCGGCAACACGGAGGCCTACATGAGCAAGCTCGTGGATGCCTTCAACCCGAACGCCATCGGCGGCGTCATGTGCCGGAACACGATCAGCGTGAGCTGGGACGGCCGCCTCTACGACTGCGACTTCAACCAGATGCTCGACATCGGCCTCGTCGAGGGCGAGGGGCTGCCGCGCACCATCTTCGACTTCGACAAGCGGAAGCTCGACGAGCGCTCGGTGGCGACCGGCCCGCACTGCTTCGGCTGCACGGCCGGCCAAGGCTCTTCCTGCGGGGGCGCGACGGTGTAGTCTCGGCGGCCATGATGATGGAGCTCTTGCGTCGGTTGCAGCGGTCCGTCGTCGACCAGGTCGATCCGGAGCTGATCGCGCGCATCGACGCCCTGCCGCGCCAGAACCTCAACGAATTCGGCACCGACGCGTTCGGCTTCGACCCCGAGACCATCAAGCTCGCGGCGCCGCTCGCGGTCTGGTTCTACCGGAACTACTTCCGCGTCGAGACGCACGGCCTCGAGAACGTGCCCGACGGGCGCTTCTTGCTCGTCGGCAACCACTCGGGGCAGCTGCCCTTCGACGCGTTCATGGTGGGCACGAGCGTGCTCGTGGACGCGCCCCGGCCGCGCCTCGTTCGCAGCATGGTCGAGCGCTGGAGCGCGGAGCTGCCGTTCGTCTCGCACCTGTTCGTGCGCCTCGGTCAGGTGGTCGGTGACCCGTCGACGGCGCGGCGGCTGCTCGAGCTCGACGAGGGTGTGCTCGTGTTCCCCGAGGGCGCGCGCGGCATCAACAAGCTGTTCAACCAGCGCTATCAGCTCTCGGGCTTTGGGCACGGCTTCATGCGCCTCGCCCTCGAGACGCGCGCGCCCATCGTCCCGGTCGCGGTCATCGGCGCCGAAGAGCAGGCGCCCGCCGTCTACGACATCAAGCCGCTGGCGAAGGTGCTCGGCTTCCCGGCGCTGCCGGTGATCTTTCCGCAGATCGTGCCGCTGCCGCTGCCGGTCAAGTACCGGCTGTGGTTCGGTCCGCCGATGGAGTTCGAGGGCGACCCCGACGAGGACGACGAGGTGGTGGCGAGCTACGTGAAGCAGGTGAAGCACACCATCCAGCGCATGATCCAGCGTGGCCTCGAGGAGCGGCGGGGGATCTTCACATGAGCCCCGCCAAGAAGACGGCGACGGTGTCGTCCGATGAGCGCGGCAAGAAGGCCGGCGCCAAGGAGGCCGGCGCCAAGAAGGCCGGCGCCAAGAAGGCCGGCGCCAAGAAGGCCGGAAGGCGGAGCGCGTCTCGTCGTCGTCCGCGCGCGCTCGTGACCGGGGCCGCGGGGGCGCTCGGTCAGCTGCTCGTGCGCAAGCTGCACCGCACGCACGAGGTCATCGGCGTCGATCGGCGCCCGTTCCTCGATCGGCCGAAGGACGTGCAGCACCACCGCATCGACCTGCGCCGCAAGAGCGCGCTGCTCTTGCTGAAGAAGAAGGTGCCCGACGTCATCATCCACCTCGGCGTCATGCACAACCCGCGCAAGGAGATGGGGCACGAGGCCTTCCACTACAACCTCGACGTCATGAACCAGGTGCTGAAGCTGTGCGAGCAGCTCAAGGTGCCGAAGTTCGTCTTCTTGTCGTCGGCGAACCTCTACGGCGCCTCGGCGACGTCGTCGGGCTTCTTGTCCGAGGAGTCGCCGCTGCTCGGCGCCGGCAAGAGCCCCGGTTGGCGCGACCTCATCTCGCTCGACATGATGGCGCAGTCGTTCTTCTGGAAGCGCCCGGAGATCGAGACCGTCATCCTGCGCCCGGTGCACATCGTCGGGCCGCACCTCAGGAACGCGCCGACGAACTACCTGCGCAAGGGGGCGATGCCGACCATCCTCGGCTTCGATCCGATGATCCAGGTCATCCACGAGCTCGACGTCATCGAGGCCATCGTGGCGGCGACGCGGCCGGGCGTGCGCGGCATCTTCAACATCATCGGCGGCGGGCAGGCGCCGCTCTCCCGGCTCATCCGCGCGCGCGGCGCGACGCAGGTGCCGATCCCCGAGCCGCTCATGAAGACCGCCGTCGACCGCGCCTTCAAGCTGCGCCTGTCGTCGTTCCCGGCCTCGGAGCTCGACTTCTTGAAGTACAGCTGCGTCGTCGACGGGACGCGCGCCCTCTCGGCGCTCGGCTTTCAGCCGAAATACTCGCTGAAAGACACCGTCAACGACGTGTAGCGCCGCTGCCCGCGTGCGCGCGAAACACCGGCATGATCGCGCGCGGGTCGTCCGTCATGACGCCGTCCGCGCCGAGCGCGAGCAGCCGGGCGGCCTCCTCGGCGTCGTTGATGGTCCAGAAGTCCACGCGCAGCCCGAGGCGATGACATTTGCCGAGGAAGCGCTCGCTGTCGAAGCGCAGCGGTCCATAGCGGACGGGGACCTGCGCCGCGTTACCGCGAGCGAAGGCCGGCAGGCGCCGCAAGAGGCGCTCGGGGACGGACACGAGGCGCGCCAGCTCTCGACGTCCGAGGCCGAGCGGGCCCGGGTAGCCGGCGTCGCGCACCCACTCGAGCACGTCGCTGTCGAAGCTCGCGAGCAGCACGCGCGCCTGCGCGTCATGGCGCTCGATGAGGCGCAGCACCTCGCGCACGAGCCGGCGATCGCGCGCCTTCAGGTCCACGTTCAGCGGTAGATCTCGCGTGAGCTCGAGCAGCTCCTCGAACAGCATCACGCCGACGCCTTGGCCGAGCCAGGGGCGCGCGCCGCTCTCGTCGACGAAGCCGAAGCCGAGGTCCCAGGTGCCGAGCTCCTCGAGGCGGCTGTTCCTGATCTCGCGCGGCGTGTCCGCCATGCGCCGCCCGTCGGGATCGTGCGCGACGACGACGTGCTCATCTTGCGTCAGGTGCACATCCGTCTCGATGGCGCTGACGCCGAGCTCGAGCGCGCGCAAGAACGACGGCAGCGTGTTCTCGGGGCACTCCGCCGGCGCGCCGCGATGACCGTAGAGCCGCGGAGGGTGTCGGTGCGCGTTCACCGGCGGGACTATAGTCCGCCGACACGGGAGAGCTCGTATGCGCACCAAAGCCCTTCTCGCCCTCTCGCTCTTCTTCGTGAGCGGCACCTCGCTGCTCGCCTGTAGCTGCACGGAGAGCCGCCGGGCCATCGTCCAGGCGGTCAGCGACGCGGACAAGTACGAGACCTCCACCGAGGCGGGCCCGGCGTCCGCCAACGCCTCGCCCGCGGCGATGGCCGGCGCCGGCGAAGCGCTGCGGGGCGACGGCGCCATCGCCATCACCCTCGAGAAGGTGACGGGCGGCTTTCAGCAGCCGACCGACATCCAGTTTCCGCCGGGCCACGACGACAAGGTGGTCATCCTCGAGAAGGGCGGCGCAGCTTGGCTGGTCGCGCTCACGGGAGCAGGCGGCCAGAAAAAGCAGGTCGAGCGCCGGGAGCTGTTCCGCGTCGACGTCCGCACGCCGTCCGAGATGGGCCTGCTCGGCGTCGCGTTTCATCCGCGCTTCGCGGACAACGGCCGCTTCTACCTGAACTACAACCCCGCGGGCGGCGCGCTGCGCACGCGCGTCGCCGAGTGGCGCATCGATCCGCGGGTGCTCGAGGGCGCGCACGAGGAGAAGCTGCTGCTCGAGGTCGAGCAGCCCTACCAAAACCATGACGGCGGACAGCTGCAGTTCGGCCCGGACGGCTTCCTCTACATCGGCCTCGGCGACGGCGGCTGGCGCGCGGACCCGAAGGAGCACGGCCAGAACAAGGGCTCGCTGCTCGGCGCCATGCTGCGCATCGACGTCGACAGGGCCGAGGGCGGCCGCCCGTACGGCATCCCGAAAGACAACCCCTTCCTGGCGGAGCAGGGCGCGCGCCCGGAGGTCTGGGCCTACGGTCTGCGCAACCCCTGGCGCTACTCGTTCGACCCCGAGGGTCGCTTGATCGTCGCTGACGTCGGGCAAGACGCGTGGGAGGAGGTCTCCATCGCCGAGCGCGGCGACAACCTCGGCTGGGACGTCGTCGAGGGCCGCCACTGCTTCGAGCCGCCGCGTGGCTGCGATCAGAGCGGCATGAAGCCGCCCATCTGGGAGTACTCGCACGACGTCGGCCAGTCGATCACGGGCGGCTACGTGTACACGGGCTCGCGCGTGCCGGCGCTGCGGGGCCAGTACCTCGTGGCCGACTTCGTACGCGGACAGCTCTGGGCGCTGGCGCTGCCGAGCGATAGTGTGTCAGCTGCAAAAGCGACGAAGCTCGGCGTCTTCCCGAAGCTGTGGGTGACCTTCGGCCGAGACCCCGACGGAGAGGTCTGGCTCGCGGACTTCGGCGCCGGCGACATCTTTCGCATCGGGCCCGGCTGAACGCGGGGCTCGTCGAGGCGGCGCTACTCGAGCGGCACCGGCGCGCTCGCGAGCGCACGGCGCGCGGGCAGATAGCTCGGGTCCCGCACGAAGGCGGCCTGGTAGTGGCGCGTGGCCTCTTCGGCCCGGCCGCGGGCGGCGAGGGCGGCGCCGCGGGCGACGCTGACCTCGACGGTGAAGCGGCCGGCCGCCTGCAAGCGGTCGAGCCGGGTCTCCGCCGCGCGCGGGCGGAGCGTCGCCTCGATGCGGGCCAGGTACAGGGCGGCCGCCGCTGCCCCGGGCGCGCTCGCCTCGAGCAGCTGCAGGCGGCGGTAGGCGCGCCGTTCGTCTCCCTCCTCGACGTCGAGGGCGGCGGCATAGAGCAGGGCCACGGGCTGCGTGCGATCCTTCTTGAGCGCCGCCGAGAGTGCGCGCTCGGCCGCGCGCAGATCGCCCTGGTGGAAGGCGGCCACGCCGCGCACGAGGAGGGACACGAGGCTCGCGCCCGCGGGCGACAGCTTCGCCGCGCGCTCGTGGTAGAGGTCGTAGGAGGCGCCGCCGAACGGGGCGTCGATGCGCTCGCGATCGCGATCCTGACGAGGGTCTATCTCGAGCAGGCCCATCAGCGCGACGCGCGCCGCCTCCTCGTCGTCGCGCTCGAGCGCGAGCAACGCCAACGCCAGCCTCGGCCCCGCGCGCTCGGGCGCGAGCGCGAGGCTCTGCTGGTACGCCTCCCCGGCGGCCTTTCGCTCACCAGCGCGCAGCTCGAGATCGCCGCGCTCCTGCGCGAGCCGGGCGGCCTCCGGCTGGCTCGCGGCGAGCGCCTCGGCCGCCTGAAACGCGCGGCGCGCCTCGAGCACGCGGCCGCTCCCCTGGTAGGCGCGCGCCAAGGCGGCCTGCACGATGTCTTGCCGCGCGGAGCGCCGGGCCAGGTCTTCGGCCACGACGACCGCGTGCTGCGCCTGGCCGAGCTCCGTGAGCAGACGCGCGCGCAGGGCGAGCAGCGGCGCGCCGTCCGGATCGCTCGCCGCCCGCTTCGACGCCTCCGCGAGTAACGAATCAGCGCGCCGCGCCGCCGCCGGATCCTGCAGCAAGGTGAGCGCGAACAAGCGGGCGGTCACCGGATCGCCGCTGCTCGCGTAGGCGAGCTCGAGCGCTCGCGTCGCGCGACGCAGCAGGCCGCGCTCGAGCAACGCCGAGGCAAGCTCGCGCGCCGCGAGCGCGTCCTTCGGCTCCGCTCGGACGCGCGCCTCGAGATGCTTCAGGGCGTCGTCGTGCTGGCCGAGCCGCCGCGTGGCCATGCCGTACACGAGCTTCGCGCGCGTGGAGCCGGGCAAGAGCTGAAGCGCCTTCTGCGCGTGACGCTTGGCCTCCGCCGGCCGGTCGAGCCGGGCCAGCGCCAGCAGCAGCTGCGTCTCTACGTCGCTGCCGTCGAGCGCCTCGGCGCGCAGCAGCGCGGCCTCGGCCTGTTCCGTCTTGCGCTCGCGCGTCCTGCCGGCGAGCAGCGTGAGCGCGGCCTGCGCTCGCAGCAGCAGGGCGTCGTCCGCGGCGTCACGCCGGGCGCGCGCGTAGGCGAGCGTGGCCTCCAGCGGCTCGCCGCCGGCCGGCTGGCCGAGGGCGCGCAGCCAGGCGCGGTTCTCGACGAAGGCCGGCAGCAGCGTCTGGCTCTCCGGCGCCACGAGGAGCCCGAGGCGGAATGCCGCGTCCGCCTCCTTCCGGCCGAGGACGGTCTCGCGCTTCTGGGCGACGCGGCCGAGCGCGAGCGCCTCGACCTCGCTGGCGGTCGGCACGCCGAGCTCGTTTCGCCACTTCGGAAAGTATGCAGCTAGCGGGTGTGGGCCGACCTCGACGCCGGCGGCGGCGCCGAGGAGCGAGAGGCCGCCGAAGAGCGGCTGGAGCCGCGCCTTGACGGTCTCCGGAAAGAGCCCAAAGCCAACGCCCGCGGCGGCCGCGGCGGCGAACAACGACAAGAGCGCAACGCGGCGAAAGCGCGAGGACCTGTGCGCGCCCGTCGCCCGGCCCGTCAGCGGCGCGCCCCGGCGTGACGCGAGCTCGCGCATGAGGAGCGGGTGGCTCTCGAGCGGGCGGAAGGGCTCCCCGAGAGGCGCGGCCTCGTCGCTGCCGCGCACCGTGCCGGCGCGCACGAGCGCGAGCAGCTCGCGAAACGTCAGCGGTCCCTGGATGGCGCCGCCGCTGCGCACCTGCCACTTCACGTCGGGCGCGGGCGCGGCGGGTGCCTCCGGGTAGTGCGTCGGCGCGCCGGGCTGCTTGCGCTCGAGCTCGAGCGGCTCAGCGCCGGCGAGCGGGTCGGGCGGCGGCCGAAAGGCGCTGGCCGGCAGCGGCCGGGGCGGGAGCCGGGGCTCGGGCTGAAGCTCGGGCCGGGGCTCGGGCTGAAGCTCGGGCTGAAGCTCGGGCTCGGCGAGGCTCGCAGGCGGCGCGGCGCGCGCCGGCGCCGACGACGCGTCCACGCTCGCCGCCGGCCCGGCGAACGCGGGCGCACCGACGGCCGCGGGCGGCGGCGGCCACGCGGGGCTCGCTGCGTGTGCGGGGGGCTCGAGCGGCGCGGGCGGGCGCGCGGCCGCAGGCGTCGGTGCGAAAAGCGGCGCCGCGTCTTGGTTTGTCACTTCGGGAGCTATCGAATCCGGCGCGCTCGGCGGCGGCAGCGAGAAGCGCTGCGTGCTCGCGGCGGTCGGCGCCGACGACGCCTCGGAGACCGCGGCGAAGGCCTGATCCCAGTCGTCGTCGCTGCTGCCGGCGAGCGCGGCGCCGTGCGCGTTGACCGTCCAGGCGTCGTCCCGCAGCGCGCGCAGCTCGCCGAGCAGCGCGCCGCCGTCACTCGGGCGCTCGTTCGCGTCCTTGTTGCCGAGGCGCAGCACCAGACGCTCCATGTTGGCGGGCAGCGCGAGCTGTGGGCGCGCCGACGACGGCGGCGGCAGCGGGCGCTGCAGGTGCTTGACGAGGAGCTCGATGGGAGTGCCGCCGTCGAAGGGTCGCCGCCCGACGAGCAGCTCCCACCACACCATGCCGAGCGAGTAGAGGTCGGTGCGCGCGTCGAGCGGGCGAGCGTGGATCTGCTCCGGGCTCATATAGCCGGGCGTGCCCATGATGATGGACGCGGACGTCAGCGGCGCGCCGCTCTGCTCGGTGCCCACCATCTTGGCGAGGCCGAAGTCGAGCACCTTGACGACGAGCTCACCCTGCCGGCCCGCGATCAACATGATGTTCTCAGGCTTGAGATCTCGATGCACGACGCCCTGCGCGTGCGCCTCCGCCAGCGCGCGCGTCACCTGCGTGACGATCTCGAGCGCCGGCTCCGCGTCGAACGGCCCTCGCAGCAGGCGCTGGTGGAGGCTCTCGCCCTCGATGAGCTCCATGGCGAGGAACAAGAGCCCGTCGTCGGTGCGGCCGAACTCGTAGACGGTGACGATGTTCGGGTGGTTCAGCCGCGAGACGGCCTGCGCCTCCTTCTCGAAGCGCTGCACCACGGCGGGATCGCCGGCGACGTTGTCGGCGAGCACCTTGAGCGCGACGGGGCGACCGAGCGGCTCTTGTCGTCCTCGATAGACGACGCCCATGCCGCCCTTGCCGAGCCGCGACTCGATGAGGTAGCGGCCGGCGACGGTCTGGCCGAGCAAGGCGTCTGGCTGGTTGTCGTCGCTGATACGCGCCTCCGCGGCCGACGCTCGCCCGAGGTGGCGATCAAAAGAGCTTGGGCCGAAGCTTCTTCACGATGACGCGGTCGTCGTCCTTGTCCTTCTTCTTGCTCTTCTTGACCGGCATCTTGTGGATGGCGGACTCCTCCTTGGCGAGGATCTTCCCGAGGTTGTTCTTGTAGGCGAGGTTGCCCGGCGCCAGATCGATGGCGGTCAGCACGTGCTCGGCCGCCTCTTTGTAGCGCTTCAAGCGGGTCGCCAGCAGCACGCCGATGCGGTTGTGCAGGCCCGCGTTGCGCGGCGCGCGCTCGAGCGCCTTTTGCAGCACCGCGAGCGCCTCCTCATGCTCGCCCTTCTGCTCGAGCGCTTGCGCCTCCTCGAGGAGCAGCTCCTCCTTCGAGGCCTTGGCGGGCTCACCGGCCTGCATGCGCTCCCAGTCTTGCAGGAACTGGCGGTAGCGCTTCTCGGCTGGGTTGTAGATGAGCGCGAGCTTGACGTTCATGATCGCGCTCGAGGCGTTGCCGGCGGCGATGTCCTTCTCGGCCTGCTCGAAGATGCGCGCGGCCTTTCGTTGCATCTCGAACGAGACCTGCGCGCCCGGCGCTGCCTCCCCCGAGTCGGAGTCGTGCGCCAGCTGCTCTTCGCTCTTGTCGTCGACGGGGCTCGGCTCGATCGGCGCGGAGGCGCGCGGCGCACGGGCAGGCGGCACGCGCGCGCCCGGCACCCCGGGGGGACGGATGTTGCCGCCCGGCAGGGGCGGCGGCGCGGCGACGGGGCTCGGCCGCGCCACCGGATCGGAGAAGTCCGACACGTCGATGGCGGCGGGCGGCGTCGGCTCCCTTCTCTTTGCGAGCGCCGCCTCCGGCGTCGGCAGCGTTCCCGTCGTCAGCGACGGCGGCCGCGAGCCCCCGGCGGCCGGCGGCGTGACCTCGATGAGCGAGATGTCGCCCGCGCTCACAGACAGCGGCGAAGGCAGCCCCGTCTCGAGGTCCTCGAAGGCGACGGCCTCGGCCTCGAGAGCGGCCGCCGCGCGCACCTCCTGGTTGGCGTCTGCGGCGAGCGGCGGCGGGCGAGCGGGCGGCGGCTCCGACGTCGCGAGGTGCGTGTCCGAGGTGGGCTCGTCATGAATCGAGGGGGCGGCGGCCGCGGCCTCGTCCGGCGCTGCCGCGACCTCGGGCGGCTGCACCGGCTCGGCGGCGGCGAGCGCCTCGGCCGGGACCTCTCCCGGCAGCGGCGGCCGCCGGTGCGCGCGTGGCAGGGGCGGCGCCGCGGGCGCGGCTGTCTCTGCGTCCTTGGCGAGCACCTCCTCGGCGGACGCGAACACGTCCTCTTCGCTGATGAGGCTGTCGGCGAACGAGAGCGGCCCTCGATCGACCTCGCTGAAGTCCGCGTCCGCGGCGTCGGCGTCCGCGCCCTCCTCATCGCCGGCGCCGTCGTCGAAGCGCGGCGCCGGTTGAATCAGCGTGTGCTCACGCGGGACGTGCTCCGCGGGCGGAGGCCCGGTCTTCTCCGAGAAGCCAAAGCGGCCGGCGTCGCTCGCGACGTCGTCATCGGCGTCGAGCTCGTGCGCGCTCGGCAGCTCCGCGATGAGCGTGCGCTCGGAGGGGACCCGCGGCGTACGCGGCGGCGCCGGCTTCTTCTTGACCTTCTTCGCGTGCCCCTTGAGCTGCAAGAAGCCCTTGTCGGCGAGGAGCGCCAGCGCGGTCTGAAAGTCGTCGTCCTTGAGGCGCGCCTTCGCCTTGATGCGCGCCACCGGCCGTTTTCCGTTCACGAGCTCGAGCACGTGCCGCTCGAAGGGGGTGACGCGCACGGAGTCGAGCACGAGGTCGGGCGCGATCTCCGGGATGGCGTCGGGCATCAGCAGCGCCTGGATGGAGCCACCGACGTACATGCGCGCCATGGTCACTTCGCGTTGCGCGAGGCCGGTGTCGCTCGCCTGAAAGCTCGCGACCTCGGCGTCGTCGAGATCGCCCAGGATGAGCGCGTCCGCGGCCCAGCTCTCGTCCTGCGCGGGGGCCGCAAAGGTCTTCTCGCTGAAGCTCTCCTGTCCGCTGGCGCGAGCGCCGCGCGAGAGGTGCGGGGCCCCTTGGCCCTTGGCCGGCGGCGCCTTCCGGTTCTTCGGCGCCCGTGGCGTCGAGGAGACGCTCGAGCGCGGCGGCGGCCGCTCGCTCGACGACGACGGATCTTTGGCCTTCACGCGCCGATCGGCCTCGGCGTCCATGATGTCGTCGCCGAGGAAGCTCGAGTCCAGGATGAAGTCGCAGCCCGAGCAGATGACGGCGTCATCGGCGGCGTCGCGACCACACTTCGGACAGCGCACGGTCAAAGGAGGGCTCCTCGCAAGGCAAACCCTAGCGCACCCGCCAGCGTCGCGCGCCCGTCGTCGCGCGCGCCTCGCCGGCAGGCAGCGAGAGCGCGCAGATCAGATCCACGCAGGGGGGTGTCGCAGCACCTCCAACAGGCGCGCCTCCTCGCTTCCTGGCGCGGGGTGCTGGTCGTACTCCCAGCGCGCCGTCAGCGGCAGCGACATCAAAATGCTCTCGACGCGGCCGCCCGTCCTGAGGCCGAAGGTGGTGCCGCGGTCGTAGACCAGGTTGAACTCGACGTAGCGGCCGCGGCGCAGCTGCTGCCAGCGTTTGTGCTGCTCGCTGAAGGGCATGTCCTTGCGTCTCTCGACGAGCGGGAGGTAGGCGGGCACGAAAGACGCCGCGCAGTCGGCGGCGAAGGCGAGCAGCGCGTCCGCTTCGCGATCGTGAAGGTCATCGAAGAAGATGCCGCCGACGCCGCGCCGCTCGCCGCGGTGCGGGATGAGGAAATACTCGTCGCACTGCTGCTTGAAGCGCGGGTAGAAGCGCGCGTCGTGCCGATCGCAGGCCTCCTTGTGCACGCGGTGAAAGTGCACCGCGTCCTCGTCGAACAGGTAGGCGGGCGTCAGGTCCGCGCCGCCGCCGAACCACCAGGAGCCCTCCTCGCTGCCGTCGCCGCGCTCGAAGTAGCGGTAGTTGGCGTGCGCGGTCGGCGCCATGGGGTTGCGCGGGTGGATGACGAGGGAGACGCCCGTCGCGAAGAAGCGTAGGTCGCTGCCTTCGTTGAGCCCGCGGCCGCCGCCCATGGAGCGTGCCGCCTCCGCCGAGAGCGTGCCGTGCACGACCGAGACGCCGACGCCGGCCTTCTCGAACACGGCGCCCTCCTGCAGCACGCGGCTACGGCCGCCGCCACCGCCCTCGCGCTGCCAGGTGTCCTCCTGAAAGTGCCCCCCGGGGCCGGGGCCGGCGTCGTCGAGCTTCTCGATGGCCGCGCAGATGTCGTCCTGCGCCGCCTTGACCATGGCCTCCATGCGAGCGCGCATGCTGCCAGGCATCGCGTCAGGTTCGGAAGGCGCCGTCGTCATAAGCTCTCCTCACGCTCGGCCTGCACGAGGCTCACGCTCCGCGCGCGTAACGCGTCGGGTCTCTTACGCCAGCCTCGTCGAAGCCCTTCTTCCGCAACACGCAGGCATCGCATTGGCCGCACGCGAACGCGTCGCTCCCGCGCACGACCGGATCGTAGCAGCTGTGGGTGAGGGCATAATCGACGCCGAGCCGCGTCCCGGCGCGCACGATGTCCGCCTTGTTCATGTCCATGAGGGGGGCGTGCACGCGCACGCGGCCGCCCCTCGCGTGCGCGGTGGCGACGTTGGCCAGCTCCTCGAAGGCAGCGACGAACTCGGGCCGGCAGTCGGGGTAGCCCGAGTAGTCGACGCGGTTCGCGCCGAGGAAGATGTCCCTCGCCGAGAGCACCTCGGCGAAGGCCAGCGCGAAGCTCAAGAAGATGGTGTTGCGCGCGGGCACGTAGGTGACGGGCACCTCGTCGTGCGCGATGGCGGCCTCGATGTCATCCGCGGCGCGGCCCTTCGGCACCGCGATGTCGCTCGTGAGCGCCGAGCCGCCGAACACGCGCAGGTCGAGCGTGGCGACGCGCAGCTCCTCGGCGCCGCCCGCCTCGGCTACGCGCTCGGCCGCGCGCAGCTCCACGTCGTGACGCTGACCGTAGGAGAACGCCAGCGCGTGTACGCGGAAGCCCTCGCTCTTGGCGATGGCCAGCACGGTCGCCGAGTCGAGCCCGCCGGAGAGCAGCAGCACCGCCCTCTTCGCGTCCATCAGGCGGCGGTCCCGCGGCTCATGGCCTGCATGACCTCGCGCATCATGAACACGTAGTTGCCGCGCACGAAGGCGAGATAGCTCTCGTTGTCGAGCCCCGAGGAGCGCGCGAGCTCACAGATGCCGGACACGGTCTTGTGCCACTGGTCCTCGACGTCGGCGAAGGTCCACTGTCCGGTGATGACGGGTGTCTCGCGGATATCGGAGAGGTCCTTTTCGTAGTCGATCCAGTCGTCCATCATCTGCACGAACAGCGAGACGCCGTACATCC
>CAYLZW010000021.1:0-36861 GCA_964388085.1 uncultured Myxococcales bacterium
GCGCGAGCCGCGCGGTGTGCGACGCGGGCTGGGTGCCGAACGACTGGCAGGTCGGCCAGACGGGCAAGGTGGTCGCGCCCGACCTCTACATCGCCGTCGGCATCTCGGGCGCCATTCAGCACGTCGCGGGCATGAAGGGCTCGAAGACGATCGTCGCCATCAACAAGGACGAGGAGGCGCCGATCTTCCAGATCGCCGACTACGGCCTCGTCGCCGACGCGTTCAAGGCCGTGCCCGAGCTGGTCGAGCAGCTGAAGGCCGCCAAGAGCTGAGGCCAAGAGCTGAGCGCGAGCGCTCGCGAGCCGCGAGCCTCGTCGAAGGACGGAGAGCCGCACGGCCCCTCGGGGACCTGCGGCTCTTCGCCGTTTCGGTGCGGCCGAGAGCGCCCCGACGTCGACGGCACGCACCTTGGAACAGGGAAGCGGCGGAGGCGAACATGACCGCAGCCTTCTCGCGCTTGCCGCGCGTTCCCCTGCTCCTTTGTCTCTGCGCCATCGGCGCAGCGGCCTCCCCGGCACACGCGGAGGCGCGGACGGGCGAGACCGTCGTCGTGGCGGCCGGGGAGATCGTCTACGAGAACCTCTACGCGAGCGGTGGGACCGTGGCGATCCGCGGCACCGTGCACGGCGACCTCATCGTCGCCGGCGGCAACGTCGTCATCGACGGGCAGGTGCTGGGGGACGTGCTCGCGGCCGGCGGCCAGGTGACCCTGTCCGGCGCCGTCGTGGGGGACGTGCGCGCGGCCGGCGGGCAGGTCTCGCTCCTCGCGCCGGTCGGGGGCGAGGCCGTCATCGCCGCGGGCGACGCGCACCTGGCGGCGCCGGTGTCGGGAGACGTCATGCTCACCGGCGGCAGCGCCGTCGTCACGGCGCCCGTCGAGGGCGCGCTCTACAGCACGGCAGGCGAGACCACCGTGGGCGCGGCCGTCGGCGGTGACGTCGTCGCGCGAGGCGGCCGGCTGCTGCTCGAGGACGGCGCGCGCATCCGCGGCGACGTCCGCTTCACGGGCCCGGGATCGATCGAGCGCGAGCGAGGCTCGAGCGTGGCGGGGACCGTCCTGCAGCGACGGGCGGAGGTGAGCGAGTCCGGCGCCTTCGCGCTGCTGTACGGCTGGCTGCAGCTGTTCATGGGCTTGTTCCTGCTCGGCCTCGTGTTCGCGCTCGTGTTCCGCGGCTTCCTGCGGCGCTCGCTCGAGACGCTGCGGATCCACCCGGGCCTCAGCGTCGTCGCCGGCGCAGCCGCGCTGCTCGGCGTCCCGCTCATCATCGGGCTCGTGTTCTTCCTCGGCGCCTTTGTTGGCGGCGCGTGGCTCGGCCTCTTCGGGCTGGCCGTCTATGGCATCGCGCTGACGCTTTGCTTTCCGCTCATCGCCGCCTCCCTCGGGCTGGTCGTCGTGCAGCGCTTCCGGAGCGGCGCCACGGCGGAGTGGTGGCCGATGCTGCTCGGCCTCGTGGTCTTGAGCGCGCTCCTGTTCGTGCCCCTCCTCGGGCCGCTCGTCGCCCTGGTGACGGTGCTCTTCGGCCTCGGCGCCATCGTGCTCACGCTCATCCCGACGCTGCGCTTCACGAGCACCCCGACGGCGGAGACCGCGCCGCTCCCGTCGACGTCCGCCTCCATGTCGAGCCGCATCTGAGCGCGGCCGATCGGAACGGGCGGCGGCCGGCGGTGCTAGCTTGCAGGGGTGAAGCGAGCCTCACGCCAGCGAGACCTCTTGCCTTGGGCATGTCTGACGGCGTGCCTCTCGGCGTGTGCTCCGTTACCCGCCGCCTTCGACTTCCCCTGCGCGCACGACAGTGACTGCGCCACGAGCGCGGGCTTCGTCTGCGATCTCGAGCAGCAGCGCTGTGTGGCGAGCTTCGCCGATGACGAGCCGGGCAGGCTCGACGGCGGCCGCCAACGGGACTCCGGCACGCCGCCGTTAGACGCTGGCGAGCCGGACGACGGTGGCGCGAACGACGTCGACGCCGGGGAGGCCGTGGACGCCGGGACGCCGGATCTCGACGCGGGAGCGGCGCTCGACGCCGGCGTCGACGACGACGACGCTGGCCCGTCGGACGCCAGCGATCCGGACGCCGGCGTCGACGCGGGGCCTGCGAACCAGCCGCCGCTGCTCGCGCCCCCGCTCGTGCTCTGCGAGGAGGCGACGCCCTGCACGATCGATCTCGACGCCAGCGACGACGGTCCCGTCGAGGACCTCAGCGGCGTCGGCTTGACGGCGCCGAGGCGCGGTAGCCTCTCGCCCTTCACGGGGCTGACGGCCGTGTACACGCCGGCGACGGGCGCGTATGGGGAGGACGCCTTCGAGGTGAGCGTCAGCGACGGTGAGCTGAGCAGCGACCCCGTGCTCGTCCGCGTCAAAGTCGTCAGCCGCCGTAGCTGTGCCCATCTGCTCGTCTCCGGCGGAGCCAGCGAGAGCGGGCTCTACGATCTGTACCCGGACGGCCCCGCGGGCGGCAGCTTCGACGCGTGGTGCGACATGAAGCGCGCGGGCGGCGGCTGGACGCTCGCGCTCAAGGTGGACGGCCGCGAGCAGACGTTCACCTACGCGTCGCCGCTGTGGACGGACACGACGCTGCACAACGGGAACGCGCGCGCCCTCGACGACACCGAGGCGAAGCTACGCGCGTTCACGGATCTGCCGCTGGCGCAGATGCTGGTGTTGATGAAGCCGATCGGCGCTCCGTGGAGCGCGGCGCAGAGCGTGAAGGCGCCGGTGTCGTCGTCGTCGCTGCAGGCGCTGTTCGCGGCCGCCTCCTATGTGCAGACATCGATCGGGCCCGCGGGCTGGTTGAGCCTGCTCCCGTACAGCACCCTGCAGCCGTACTGTCTGCTCGAGGGGTTCAATGTCGACACCACCACCCAGACCGTGCACGCGCGCGCGCGCATCGGGCTCATCGGCAACGAGCAGGTGGACTGTGTGACGCCGGACTCCTTCGTCGGCGTGGGCACCAGCGGCACCATCTGCGCGGCGGCGCCGTGGTCGGCGGGCAACCTGAGCTGCTCGTTTCCGACCGGTGGCGACCGGTCCACCGCCGCCTTCGCCGCCGTGCTCGTGCGGGGCGATGACTTTCAGGGCCTCGACGCGCGCGCCTCCTGCAGTGAGCATCTGTTCGCCGGCCGCACTGTCGACGGCACCTACCTCATCGATCCCGATCGCGAAGGGGGCGCGCCGCCCTTCGCCGCCTACTGCGACATGAGCACCGACGGCGGCGGCTGGACGCTGCTCATGCGCGTCGCGGGCACCAGCTCGATCCACGTCCTCGACAACGGCGCCGCCGGCAGCGCGCCTTGCCTGCCGGGCGGCGAAGACTGCAAGGTGGCGACGACGACCATCAGCGAGCTCATCGCCCACGAGGGGACGCAGGTGTTCGCCATCCGTCCCGACGGCGCTTACGTCCCGTGGTTCTTGCGCGCGGAGGACGACGCCCAACGCTGGCCGACGAACCTCGAGTGTTCGAACCGGCCGGCGCTTCTCGCCGACGCGGCGGAGGCGTGGATCCTGACCTCGTACCGCAGCGTGGCGGCCGCGGAGCTCGCCCTCGACGGCGACGTGGGCAGCTACACCGCCGCCGGCCACTACTACCCGACGCCCTACGCCTACGAGCAGGTGTTCTTTCGCGGCGGCGGCACGGGGCTCCGCTCCGTGGCGAAGTGGAGCGCCGCGCTCTACGCCGACGGGCTGCCGGGATCGCTCTGGGTGCGATCGAGCGGCTTCGAGCACCTCGGCGTGGCGTCGAGCTGCCTCGAGCACCTCGCGCTAGGGCATGACCAGAGCGGCGTGTACCTGGTGGGCGACGACGAGGCTGCACCGCTGCGCGTCTACTGCGACATGAAGACGAACGGCGGCGGCTGGACCGTGCTCGCGAGCTACTCCGGCGCCGACAACGAGGCGTCCATTACGGTGGGCGGCCCGCGCGCCGACGGCAGCCCCTTCGGCTTCGGGCACATGAACCTCGACGTCGCGAGCAAGCTCCGCGTCCTGGACGGCAGCAGCGAGACCCTGCTCGTTCGCTCCGGTGGACAATGGCTCACCTTCGCGGCGCCGCTCTTCGACGCGACGCTGGGCGTGGCCAACAGCGAGCTGACCCTTCCCGTCACGCTCACCACCGACGACGGCACGAGCGCGGCCGCCTTCATCGGCTGGTCGACGTTTGGGATCCTCTACGGCGGAGACTTCGGCGTCAGCATCGCGGCCGCGCCGGGCTTCGACCATCACGCGTCCTACTACCGGAAGCTGAACGCAAGCTGCGCGAACCAGCTCGTGTACAGCTACTCCGCCGGGGCGGGAGACTACGACGTCGGCTACGACGCGAGCGTGGCGCTCGGCTCGTGGTCGGCGACCCAGGCTTGCGACATGCCCGAGGGGGGCCGGCTTCGCTTCTACACGGCGGCGCGCTGAACTTGCTCGCGGTGGCCGGGTGCGCCGTCTGTAGCGCGACGCCACGGTGGTCGGCGTGTGGGGCGAAGCACCCCTGCGACATGGAAGGCCGCGCGACCCGAGCGCCACACAACGAGCGACGGTGTGGGTGTGCGCCCCGCGCGGGTTCGCTACGCCGAGGCGCCTTTCCCCGTCGGTGGCACACGTGTTGGAGCACGTCCGCCACCACAGCGGGGGACGAGCAATGTTTGACACGAGGGCGATCCGACGATTCCACGACGACACGGGGCGAGCTGGCAGCGGCCGCGGCGCGGCTTCGCTCTTCTTTGCGCTCCTTTGCTCGATAGCGATGCTTGCGCCGGCGTCGGCGCTCGCGCAGACCTTTCCGACGGACGCTCAATGGTTTCCGCTCACGCGCGACGGAGAGCCCATCGTCGACGGAGCGGGGGACGGCAGCGGCGGCCGCAACGTGGTCGGTGACGGCGAGCACCCCGCTGTCTATGTGCAACGCGACGCGGCCTATCTCTACTTCCGGCTGCGCTTGCAGGACTCGCCGCTGCAGACGTCGAGCGATCTCATGCCGCACGGCTGGGGTGTCGAGATTGACAGCGACGCCGACCTGAACACCTACGAGTACCTGATCCTCGTCGACGGCAAAGCGAGCCCCGACGGAGTCTTCCTCCGGCAGAACACGCAGCAGAAGTCTCTCGGCGATCCGAGCGACGAGGCGGAGCTCACGCTGGCGAGCTACCCCGCCGCCACGCACGCGCGCGTGGTGGTCGCGCCCTCGAGCATCGGCGGGACGCAGAACTTCTTCATCGACTGGGCGATGCCCATGGCCGCCCTCTACGCCGCCGGCCTCACCGACGAGACGCCGATGCGCTTCATCCTCGGCACCTCGAGCAGCAACAACTGTCTGTTCTCGGATCTCGCCGCGCCGACGGGCAGCAGCACCCTCGGTGACGCCGGCTCCGATCCGACCGAGTGCGACGCCGGCGGCTGCTCCACGTGCGACACCTCCGACGCCTGCGGCCCGACGTGCGGCGCCTGCGCCGCGGACGCGCCGCTGTGCATCGCCGGCGTCTGCGCCCAATGCCTGGCGGACACGGAGTGTGCGGCAGGCGAGACCTGCGTGGCCGGCGCCTGCCTCGATCCGGACGGTGACGACGACGGCGTCGACGACGCGCTCGACAACTGTGCCGGCGTCGACAACCCGGACCAGGCCGATCAGGACGGCGACGGGCTCGGCGACGCCTGCGACGCGGACGCGGACGGCGACGGCGTCGATGACGGCGTCGACAACTGCCCGGGCGTCGCCAGCGCCGATGAGACCGACTCGGACGGTGACGGCCAGGGCGACGCCTGCGACGACGACGACGACGGGGACGGCGTGCTCGACGGCGAAGACAACTGTGCGCTGGCGGCCAACGCGGAGCAGAACGATACGGACGGCGACGGCAGCGGCGATCTCTGCGACGATGATGACGACGACGACGGCGCGCCGGACGAGACGGACAACTGCCCCGGCGCCGAGAACACGGATCAGCGCGACAGCGACGGCGACGGCCTCGGCGACGCCTGCGACTCCGATGACGACAACGACGGCGTCGATGACGGCGCGGACAATTGCGCCACGGTGCCGGACGCCGGCCAGGCGGACAGCGACGGGGACGGCCTCGGCGATGTCTGCGACGCGGACGATGACGGTGACGGCGTGGATGACGAGGCGGACAACTGCCTCGGGCTCGCGAACGCCACGCAGGCGGATCTCGACGGCGACGGTGCCGGCGACGCTTGTGACGGCGACGCGGACGGCGACGGCGTGGACGACGGCGTGGATAACTGCCTCGGCAGCGCGAGCGCGGAC
The DNA here is from genome assembly GCA_964388085.1 of uncultured Myxococcales bacterium. Lineage (GTDB taxonomy): Bacteria > Myxococcota > UBA727 > UBA727 > CAYLZW01 > CAYLZW01. Next base: position 6,246 of record CAYLZW010000021.1, read on the forward strand.
CAGACCGACAGCGACGGGGACGGGGCCGGTGATGGGTGTGACGGCGACGACGACGACGACGGCGTCGCGGACGGCGCCGACAACTGCGCGCTGGCGGCCAACGCCGCGCAGACGGACCGCGACGGCGACGGCGCCGGTGACGCCTGCGACCTCGATGACGACGGGGACGGCGTCGCGGACGGCGCGGACAACTGCCCGAGGCTCGTGAACCCGGAGCAGGTGGATACGGACGGGGACGGCCTCGGCGATGGCTGCGACTCCGACGACGACGGTGACGGCGTCGACGACGGCGTCGACAACTGTGGCGCGGTGTCGGACAGCTCGCAGGCGGACCTCGACGGTGACGGCGTCGGTGACGTCTGTGACGCTGACGACGACGGCGACGGCGTGGATGACGCCTCGGACAACTGCTACGGGCTCGCCAATCCCGCGCAGGCGGACACGGACAGCGACGGCGCCGGTGACGCTTGCGATGAGGACGACGACGGCGACGGCGTGAACGACAGCAGCGACAACTGCCAAGAGGTCGCGAACGCGGGCCAGCTCGACCTCGACGGCGACGGCATCGGCTACGCCTGCGACCCGGACACGGACAACGACACGGTCGACGACATCGACGACAACTGCCTGGAGACGGCGAACCTCGACCAGGCCGACAGCGACGGCGACGGCCTCGGTGACGCCTGCGACCAGGACCACGACGGTGACGGCGTGCTCGACGCGGACGACAACTGCTTCGCGACGCCGAACGGCGATCAGGCCGATCTCGATGGTGATGGGCTCGGTGACGCCTGCGATGAGGACGCGGACGGGGACGGTGTGCTCGACTCGCTCGACAACTGTGGCGTGGTGGCGAACGCCGACCAGAGCGACGGCGACGGTGACGGCATCGGTGACGCGTGCGAGCGAGAGGCTCGGGCGGCGACGATCGAGACCATCGACCCGCCGACGGCGCCGGACGACTGTAGCTGCGACAGCACGAGGACCACGCGCGCTGGCGGCGCCGGGGGGAGCGGGCTGTTCGCGCTCTTGTGGCTGCTCGCCATGGCCCGTCCTCGCCGGGCGCGCGGCAATGGATCTCGGGTGTAAGGAGTCTCGGGGGTAAGGAGTCTCGGGCCTGGTCTGCCTGCGGCGGCACGCGCCCCTTCGGCAACGGAGGGGCGCGTGTCGTTTCGTCTTCGGAGGGCGCTCAGGGGGTGTTCAGGGGATCCGGCGCGACGAAGGCGTCGAGCTCCTCGTCGTAGACGAGCCCCTTGCCAGGCGGCTCGAGGTGCAGATGCCAGCGCTCGCGAAAGCAGGTGCGCCCATGGTGCGGATGTGGGTCTACGTAGGCGTACAGCTCCCGGGAGTCGCGGGCGGCGCCCTCGTCGTCGATGAAGGCGGCGGCGGGAACGGGCGGATAGCCGTGCGTGTGTCGCTCGCTGATGGCGCAGACGCCACCCCCGAAGGCGAGCGGCACGCCGTGCTGTCCGACGTAAGGGAAGCGTGAGGGCTCGTGCGGCACGCGCTGCCACTGCACGGGCGCGACGCAGGCGCCGGCTCCGGTCAGCAGCAACAGCGCGCTCAGGGCGAGAGGGCGGCGGGGCATGCGCGACCATAGCGACCTGCCCGGCGGACGGCGTTGGGCGTCTCGCGGCTTGCAGAGAACGCACGTTCCGGGGCAAGAGAGCAGGGCCCCGGAGGGCGGAGGTGTTCGTGGTGAAGAAGATCGGCATCGGCCTCGTGGCTCTCATCGTCGCGCTCTGCGTCGTCATCGCGCTGCAACCGAGCAGCTATTCCGTGCAGCGCTCGACGACGATCGAGGCGCCGCCCGAGGTGGTGTACGGCATCCTCTCCGACCTGAACCGCTTCGAGAGCTGGAGCCCCTTCGCGCGCATCGATCCCGCGACGAAGGTCACCGTGACCGGCGCGGCCGGCGAGCCCGGCCAAAAGTACGAGTGGACGGGAAACGACGACGTGGGCGCGGGCGAGATGAGCATCACCTCTGTCGAGCCCGGCAAACACGTGAAGGTGGACATGCGCTTCATTCGGCCCTTCGAGAGCACCGCGCGCGTCACCTTCTCGGTGGCTCCCGAGGGTGCCGGCAGCAAGGCGACCTGGGGGATGGACGCCGACAACAACTTCATGGGCAAGGCGGTCGGCCTCGTCATGGACATGGACAAGATGCTCGGCGCCCAGTTCGACGAGGGCCTCGCGAACCTGAAGCGCATCAGCGAAGCCGACGCGAAGGCCAAGGCAGCCGCCCCGCCGGCCGACGCCGCCGGCGACGTCGCTGCGGCCACCGGGGACTTGGGCCCGGCGGCCCCCTCCGAGGCCGCCGTCACGCCCTGACCTCGGCCGCTGACCCCTCCTCGATGGAAAGGACGCCATGCACTCCCTCCTCGTCATCGCGCTGCCGGTTCTGCTCCTCTCGCCCGCGCAGCAGGGCGGCCCTGACGACGACGCCAAGAAGGTCGCCGTCGCGTATTTGAAGGCGCTCGACGGCAGCGGCAACCAGAGCGCGCGCGAGTTGCTGCTCGGCGGACTCACCTTGACGGCCGAAGAGGTCTCGATCCCGAATTGGAAGATTCAGGATCGCCTCGTGCAGCGCGAAGAGCTCGACGTGAAAGGCGCCGTCGAGCGGATGAAGGCGCTCGACAAGTCCGGCGCCGAGGCGCTCACCCGCATCATGAACCTCGCCGAGAGCGGCGGCGACGACATGGCCATGGCGACCGTGAGCCAGGAGCAGGCGAACAAGCTCATGGCGCCGACGCAGGTGGCGGCGCGCAAGTTCAAGGAGCGCTACCCGGTGTTCTCCTACTGCGCGCGCGCCGGCAAAGAGGTCTATTGGCATCCCGCGAACCCGTGGCGCGAGGTGGTGAAGAAGCTCGGCTCGAGCGGCAAGTACGTCATCGAGTTCCACCGCTTCAACGTGCTCGAGAAGCAAAGCGGCGGCTCGCGGGTGTGGCCGCTGCGGGTGCTGCGCATCAAGAGTGAGAGCTACGACTCGGGCTGGAAGATCTTGCCGGCGTCCGATTGGGATCCGGACTGGTAGTCTCGACGCCAGCACCCGGAGCCACCCATGGCGCTGACGCAAGACGAGCTCGAGAGGCGCTGGCTGAGCAGCGAGGGTCAGCGCATCTGGAAGCTCGTGCGCCTCGCGCTGCGGCACGACGAGCCGGTCACGCCGCGCCTCGCCGGCCTCCCCGGCATCGGAGAGCTCGGCGATCGCATTGACCTGCGGGGCATCGCGCTCGAAGGCGCCGAGCTCGAAGGCGCGAACCTCGAGAACGCAGACCTCAGCCACGCCCGGCTCAAGAACGCCAAGCTCGCCGGCGCGCGCATGGCGGGCGCGACCCTCGTCGAGACCGACCTACATGGCGCGCACCTCTCGGGCGCAAGCCTCGAGCGCGCGCGCCTCAACGACGCGGTGCTGGCGGCGACCACGCTCGAGGTGGCGAACCTGAGCGAAGCCTCTCTCGCCGGCGCGCTCCTCGTCGGTGCACGATGCTATGGGGCGCTGTTTCGCGCCGCGGACCTGAGCGGCACGGACCTCTCACAGGCCTATCTCGTCAGCACCGACTTGAGCCTCGCTGAGCTCGACGGCACCGATCTCACGGCGGCGGTGTTGCGGGGCGCGCGTCTGGTCGACGTCGACCTGACCCGAGCGCGCCTGCGGGGCGCGGACCTGAGCCGCGTGAAGCTCAAGCGCGCGGGGCTCGCGCGCATGGATCTGACCGGCGTCGACTTCGGCGGCTCCGATCTGCGCGAGGCCGACCTGAGCGGCGCGCACCTCGGCCGCGCGAACCTCACGCGGGCGAACCTCCGCAAGGCGCGGCTGCCGGGCGCGAACCTGCAGGGCTCTCGCTGCGTGGGCACGAACTTCCGCTACGCCGATCTGCGCGGCGCCCAGCTCGCGCATTCGAACCTGCGCGAGGCCGATCTCACGGGCGCGGTGGCGCGCGGGGCCGAGCTGTCGAACGCGGTGCTCGTCGACGCCAAGCTCGAGAGCTGCGATATCGCGGACGCGGTCGGCATCCCCACTCGCCGCGCGAAGGAGCTCGAGCGGCGCGGCGCGCTGAGCGTCATGGATTGAGCCGTCAACTCTCGCCCGCGCGCCGACGGAGCTCGTCATTGTAGGCCAGCTCGCCGCCGAGATAGCCGCCGACGACGAGCGCGACGCCACCGGCGCCCTCGAGCACGAGCACGCGCAAGGTCAATCCACCCGTGAGGGCCGTGGGCTCTTTGCGCAGCGCGAGCGCGACGCCGAAGAGCGCGATGGCGGCGACCGCGCAGACGACGTGCCAGCGGAGCGTCTTCGCGGCGCTGTCGGGTAGCCTGGCAGCGTCGACGACGCCGACGAGCGCGGCCAACAGCCCGGCGCCCACGCCCGCGAGCGCGTTGTAGAAGCCGATCGCGTAGAGCGTCGGGTTCGCCAAGAGGAGCGCGGCGACGTCGAACAGCAGCGCCGCGCCGCACAGGCCGAACGCGAAGTGTACGACCGGGGGGTGGAGGGGATGCGTCATTTGGAGAGGTCCTCAGCTACCGCTGAAGGCGCTCACCGCGAGGACGAGGAACGCCAGCACGGCGATGCCACCATGCGCCAGCACCAACCCGCCGGGGAGCGGCTTCTTCTTGAAGTGACGCGCGATCAGGACGAAGCCGCCGAGCGCCGCGCCGACGAAGAGCAACAGCGAGACGCGCGAGCTGCCCGACGCCGTCGGGCCGAGCGCCGAGAGGGCCAACGCCACGAGGCCGGAGGCGCCCGCGGCACCATGCAAGAGCGCGACGACGAGCGGAGGCGTCTTGCCCTTGAGCGCGGGGAGCGCGGCGATGAGACCGAGGACGGCGGCGACGGCAAAGAGCGCGAGCGGGACCAGCATGGCAATTCTCCTGTTTGTTCAAGAGAGGCCGCTCGCGCCGCGCGCGTTACCGGTTGGGCGCGGAAAACGCACCGGCGCGGGATCCCGCGTGGATCAAAGGGTGGCCAGTCGGCAGATCCGCCCTGCGGAGTAACCTCGAGGACGGGCGGGGCATCGAACGAGGAAGCGGGAAGATCCGCGCTGCATCGCGGAGGAGCTCATGTTGTTGAACGGTCCGCTCAAGAAGGCCGCCACGCTCACAGGCGTCGAGCTCAGCGACGAAGAGGTCGTGGGGCGCGTGCTGTCCGGCGACGCGGGGCTGTTCGAGCTGCTCATCCGACGACACAACCAGCGCGTGTACCGCACCACGCGAGGCATCCTGAAGGCGGACGCCGACGCCGAGGACGCGGTGCAACAGACCTGGGTGCTCGCCTACACGAGGCTCGCGCAGTTCGCCGGCAGCGCGCGCTTCTCGACGTGGCTGACGAGCATCGCGGTGAACGAGTCCCTCGGCAGGCTGCGCAAACAGCGCCGCCTACGCGTGGTGACCGCGGACGAGCCGGCCTTCGTCGACGAGTCCCCAGCCGAGCCCGTGCCGGGCAGCGACCCCGAGCGCCACACGGCCATGCGTGAGCTGTCGCAGCTCGTCAGCGCCGCGCTCGACGACCTGCCGAGGAGCCAACGCGTGGTGTTCGTGTTGCGCGAAGCCGAGGGCCTCAGCGGCGCCGAGACCGCGGACGCGCTCGGCATCAGCGAGACCGCGGTGAAGGTCCGCTTGCACCGGGCGAAGGCGCGCCTGCGCGAGAGCCTCGACGAGCAGCTCGGGGAAGCGGCGCGACACACGTGGCCCTTCGCCGGCACGCGCTGCGATCGCACGGTCGCGAAGGTGTTCGCGCGCCTCGGCCTCACGCGTGCGCGCATCTGACAGCGCCCGTCTGACAGCGCCCGTCTGACAGCGCCCGTCTGACAGCGCCCGTCTGAGGCGCGCACGTCGGCCGTTTTCTTGCGCAGCCGCCCATCAGCCTCCACTCTGACCCCGCTGTCCCCCAAGGGCGCCAAGGGGAGCAGGGAGGTTCCATGGCATCGCGCGACGCGCTCCTTGCAAGCGAAGACTCGGCTCTCGGCGACGAGCGGCCGAAGAAGGCGCGCAAGAAGAAGAAGGCGGCCGGCAAGGCCGAGACCGTGCTCGACCGGCCTCGCCTCGCGCTCGCGAGCCAGCCCGCGGCCAACGGCGCCTTCGCGCACGACGACGACGAGGGGAGCGGCGTGCTGCAGAACATCTCGCTCGAAGAGCGCGCGCCCGCTTCGCACCGCGGGCGCAGCGAGCGGGCCAACAACCTGCCGCGCGCCGCCGCCGAGATCGACGACGACGACGACGAGACGTCGGGCTCCGACGAGGAGCTGCCCGCGCGCGGCAAGGCGAAGAAGGCCGCCAAGCCGAAGAGCCGAAACGCCAAGGCGGCCGACGTCTCCGGCAAGCACAAGCCCGCGAGCCCGCCGCCCGCGAGGGCGCGAAAGCCGCGCGCGCACCGGAGCCTCTCGCCCCGCGGCGTACGCGCGCCGCTCTATCGCGAGCTCGTCGGCGTCGGGCTGTTCGCGCTGGCGCTGCTCTCCCTGCTCGCGCTCGTCAGCTACGACGCCACGGACCCCGGCTTCGGCGTCACGGGCGCGGGCAGCGTCCACAACCTCATCGGGCCCTTCGGCGCCTACCTGGCGGATGGCCTCACGCTGCTGTTCGGGCTCGGCGGCTTCGTCGCGCCGGCGCTGCTGTTCTTCGCGGGCCTGTTCTGCTTCAAGCCCGTGCTCGGCCGCCCGCAGCTTTGGCAGGTGGCGGGCGGCGCCATGCTCTTCCTCGGCGTGGCGACGTTCCTCGACGTCGTCGCGGGCAAGACGACGTCGCTGCCCTATCCCGCGGGCGGGCTCATCGGCGCGGTCGTCGGCGGCGCGTTCGTCCCCTTCGTGCACTCGCTCGGCGCGGGCATCCTCTCGCTGCTGTGCGCGGGCGTCGGCGTGAACCTGCTCATCGCGCGCCCGCTCGGGCACACGGTCAACGACGTCGCGGCCCTGCTGCGCCTCGTGTACGGCTACGCGCGCGAGGAGATCGCCATCTGGTGGGAGAAGGAGCGCCTCCTGCGCGAAGAGCGCGAGCGCCTGTACGAGGAGCTCGAGGAGGAGCGGCGGGCACGCGAGCAGGCGGAGGCCGAGCCCGACGAGGACCGCGAGCAACGTCGTCGAGAGAAGGCGGAGGAGCGCGCGCGGCGCGAGGTGGCGGCCGAGGCCGAGAGGGCCGAGAAGGAGGCGCTCGCCGCGCTGCACGCCGCGTCCAGCAACCCCAGCCAGGTGTCGACGCCCCCTCTGAGCGGAGAAGATCCGCTCTGGGCACAGGGCGGCGTCACAGACCCCGGCGCGGCGCCGGCCTTCGACGCGAGCTTCGACCTCAACATCGCGCTGCGGGAGCCCGCCGTCGACGGCAAGCTGCTCGGCCTCGCGTCTCTCGCGCCCGAGCCCGCCGCCTTGGCACCGGCCGTCGAGCCGCGGGCGGGCGCCAAGGCGGCGAAGGTCGCGCCGGCGAATGACACCGAGGTCTCGCCCGACGCCGCCGCGGACGAGCTGCTCATCGTCGAGCGCGAGGGGGATGACCAGAAGGTCGTGCTCGAGGCCGACGAGATCGCGCCCGAGGAGAAGGCCGAGTTCATCCTGCCGCCGCTGAAGCTGCTCGACTATGACGCGCCCGAGCGCGAGCCCGTCGATCCGATGAAGCTGCACGCGCACGCCCAGAAGCTGCTCGCCAAGTTCCGCGACTTCGGCATCGACGGCAAGGTGCGCGAGGTCCGTCCGGGCCCGGTGTGTACGACGTTCGAATTCGTGCCCGCGCCCGGCATCAAGGTCTCGCGCATCGCGGCCCTCGCCGACGACATCGCCATGGCCATGGAGGCGCTGCACGTCCGCATCGTCGCGCCGATCCCGGGTAAGGGCGCGGTCGGCATCGAGATCCCCAATGAGACGCGCGAGACCGTCTACTTGAAGGAGATCGTCGCCGACCCGAAGTTCAGGGACCGCCAGGGCAAGCTCTGGATGGCCATGGGCAAGGACATCGAGGGCAAGCCCTACTCGGCCAACCTCGCCGAGATGCCGCACGTGCTCATCTCGGGCACCACCGGCTCCGGCAAGTCGGTGAGCGTCAACGCGATGATCTGCTCGCTCCTCTATCGGGCCACCCCCGACGAGGTGAAGTTCCTGATGATCGACCCGAAGATGCTCGAGCTGTCGATCTACGAGGGCATCCCGCATCTATTGCTGCCGCCCATCACCGACTCCAAGAAGGCGGCCGTCGCGCTGCGTTGGGCCGTCGACGAGATGGAGCGCCGTTATCAGGCGCTCAGCGAGCTCGGCGTCCGCGACGTCGAGGGCTTCAACGAGATGGTCATGGCCATCAAGGCCGGCGAGGTCGACAAGGAGCTGCCGAAGCAGCCCGACGGCAAGCCCTACGACAAGCTGCCCTACATCGTCATCGTCGTCGACGAGTACGCCGACCTGCTGGCGGTCGCCGGCAAGGACGTCGAGGGTTACGTCATGCGCCTCGCGCAGAAGGCTCGCGCGGCGGGTCTGCACGTCATGCTCGCCACGCAGCGCCCGTCCGTCGACGTCATCACCGGCGTCATCAAGGCGAACTTCCCCGTGCGCATGGGCTTCCGCCTGGCGTCGAACCACGACTCGAAGACCATCGTGAACCGGCCGGGCGCCGAGAAGCTGCTCGGCCGCGGCGACATGCTGATCATGCCGGCCGGCACGAGCAACCTCACGCGTGTGCACGGCGCGTTCATCTCCGAGAAGGAGCTGCACCGCGTGGTCGAGTACCTGAAGGAACAGTCGAAGCCGCAGTACGACGAGAGCATCCTGCTCGCCGACGCCGAGGGGGAGGGCGCCGAGGTCGGCGGCTTCGACGAGGAGAAGGACGCCCGCTGGGACGACGCCATCAACGTCGTGCAGCGCAGCCGCAAGTGCTCGACGAGCTGGCTGCAGCGACAGCTCGGCATCGGCTACAACCGGGCCGCGCGCATCGTCGAGATGATGGAGCGCGAGGGGCTCGTGGGCCCGCAGCTGAACGCGAAGGGAGATCGCGACATCAACCTGCCTCCCTGGCAGGACTGAGCAGCTCGCGAGCGGAGAGCAGGTCGCCCTTACGACGGCAGGTGCGCGCCGAGCGTCATCCGCATGCGCTTGCTGGTCTCGTGCAGGTGCACGGCCAGCTCGGGCACGAAGAGCTGGTGCGCCGTGGCTCCCCACAGCGCGATCCAGCGATCGAAGTGCGCCTGCGTCAGCTCCTCGATGTTCCTGTGCAGCACGGGCGGCCCACCCTCGGGGCGCGGCCGAAACACGCGCTGGTCGGTCAGGATCGTCGTCCAGAACTGCACCATCCGCTCGAGGTGGTGCGGCCAGTCGCTGATGCGGCGGTCGAACACCGGCGCCAGCTCAGCGTCGTCACGCACGCCTGCGTAGAAGGTGTGCACGAGCGCGCGGATGCTGTCGTGGTCGAAGTGTGTGGCGAGCGCCGCCGCGTCGCTGTTCGATGCTGTCAGGTTTGTCATGTCACTTGCTCTAGCAACCCGGTTCAAAGAGCTGTCAGTTCGCGACGCGCGCGCAGATGATCTCGATGTCGCCACAGTCGTTTCTGGTCAGGGTGTGGGTGTAGTTGAAGCCACCCGCATAGATGAACCCGGTCCTCAGGCAGCCCACTCTCCACGTGTCGTCGTCGACCGGCACGCTGATCCACGGGATGACGGCCTGGGTCAGTGGCCCCACCGTGACGGCGCCAGCCCCCGTCGTACCGCCCGAGAGGATGCGCTGCCCCGCGGCGCAGGAACAGTCAGCCGTCGTGGCACCCTCGGGAAACGGGCAGGTCTTTCGCGTGTAGCCGAGCTCGGTCTGGCCGCCGACGTCGAGGTTGCCGTCCTTGTCGACGACGACGCGGTCCGCGTTGCCGACCCGGAGGTGCACGCTCCCGCCCGGCGCCGCGTTCACCAGCGTCTGGGAGCCGTCGCTCTTCTGCATCAGGGCGTAGTGGCCGATGCCGGCCTGGTTCGTGTGCGCGAGGCCAGCCCAGCCGTCGTAGTCCATGTCACCGATCTCGAGGTCGTTGCTGACGGTGTTGCCGGTGATGACGGCGGTGCCGGTGACGGTCAGGTCCTTGGCGACGTCCGCCCGGGCGGCGCGCGGCGCGGCGATGACACGCTGGCGCCCTTCGAGGAGGAGGCCGTCGACCTCGATGGCGACGAAGAGCTCGTCGGCGGCGAACACGGCGTCGGCGAGCGGACCGATCTCGACGCTGAAGGTGCCGTCGGCCGGGGTCACCGTCGCTGCGAACGAGTCGAGCTCCGTGGTGGAAGCCAGTGATGGATAGAAGCGGAAGGTCAGGGCCACCTGATCGCTGACCGGCTGGCCGGAGAGCTCGAGCTTCCCCTGGTACGCGATCGTGTTGCCGGCGTAGAGCGCCTGCGCGGCGGCCGTCGACGAGAGCATGAGGACCAAGAGGGACGCCAGCAGAGCAGCGGGAGCCAAGCGCATGGGACCTCCAAGTGAAGCGGACCATAGCCGAGCCCTGCATCCCCATGCGCCGCTCGCTCGGCATTGTCCAGAGCGGAACAGCGGCCGACGCGGCTCAGAAGTAAAGCCCGAGGCCGAGCGCGTACTCCTGCTCGCGCAGCGCGTACGTCCCCGCGTCGAGCTCTAGCCGCGCGTTGCCGAAGGCGAAGAAGCCGTCGAGCAGGCGCAGCTCGACGACGGGCTGCTGCGCGAAGCCGCGCCGCAGGGCGGAGCCGAGCACCAGGCGGTCCACGACGACGTTGTGCGTGGGCAAGCGCGTTGCCTCCCGCTCGTAGCCGGCGCCGAGGGCGATCGTGACGCGCTCGAACAGCCGCGCGTAGCCGCCGAGCGCGGCGCCGAGGAACGCCCCCGGCTCCCAGGGGAACAGGCCGGGGACGTCCGCCTGCGCACGCACCTGCAGCGCGACGGCGACCTCCACGTCAGGGAGCGGCTCGTAGAGGAACGCCTCGGTGACGGCGAGCGAGAACAGGCCCGGATCCTCGAGCACGCCCGGCGCGCCGCCGCTGACGACGCTGAGCAAGGGGCCTACGCGCGTGCCGGCGGAGAGCGCGAGCGGCATCGACAGCTCGAGGTTCGGCCGAAAACCCCAACGCACGTGGCTCATGCGCGCGAGGCTGACGACCTCCTCACGCACCGTGGCGCCGAGCCCGAGGCGCACCTCCATCTCGTGGTGCCCGAGCAGGAAGGCCTGCTCGAGGCCGGGGCGCTCGCGTTCGACCTTCCGGGGCAGCGAGACCGAGGCGCTGAGCGCGGGCGGTGACGACGGGCGGGGCGCGTTCGGGTCCTCGATGGTGTGCGCCCACATGCCCTCGGCGTCGCGCAGCCAGGTGGCGGGATCGAGCCCCTCGAGCACGAGCAGGCGCGCGCCCTCCACGCGCATGACCACGAGCTCCGGCCGGCGCGTCGGTACGCCCGGCTTCACGCGCTTGCCGTCGTCGTCGAGCGAGGGAGAGACGCGCCACACCTGCCAGCCGTCGTCGTCCAGCGGGCCCTTGCGCAGCCGGCGCGCCACACGGTCGGGATACTTGCCGGCGAGGACCTCACGGTATGCCTCCGCGAGCTCGCGCGCCTCGCCGGGAGAGTCGAGCAAGAAGCGCCAGGCCAGCAGCACGCGGCCCTCCCGCTCGACGACGTGGTAGCGATCGCCGCCCCAGCCCTTGGCGGCCGCCTTGGCGCGCGCGGCGCTCATGTGCAGCTCGAGGAGCGTGCGCAACGACAGCTCTCCGAAGGTGTTCTCGTCGAGGAGCGTCCAGCCCGGCAGCACCTCACCGGCGCCGCTCTCGCTCAGCGGCGGCAGCTTCATCGGCGGATCCCACGCCGCGGCCGTCAGCTTCTCGGGCCAGAGGAGCTGCTCGGTGCTGTCCGGCAGCCCCGTCAGGTACGCGCGCGTGACGCCCTCGTAACCGTCACCGCGGTTCGCGACCTGCTGCAAAAAGCCCATGCCGTGGAAGTACTGGAGCGTCAGCACCTTCGTGTAGAAGCTCGCGCTGCCGTCATTGGCGACGAGCGCGAGCCCGAGCGTCAGCCACGAGGTGCCGAGCAGGTACTCGAGCAGCAGGTTTCGCTGCAGCCAACTGTCGAGGTCGGTCTTGAACACGTGCGCGTAGCTGACGAGGTTGGCCTCGCTCTCGACGATGGACTTGTGCGCCAGGGCGGCGTCCTCGTTCTCGGCGTAGAGCCGCGCCGGCAGCACCTGGTCGAGGTCGAAGTGCTGGTCCTGCAGCGCGTGCACCAGCTCGTGCGAGACGATGAGCTCCTGCAGCCAGTCCGTCGCCGTCAGGACGTTCAGCGCCTCGAGGGGCCAGCGCACGTACAGCGGGAAGGCCTCGCCGAACAGCAGCATGCGTCCGTCGCCCTCTCGTTCGTAGAGCGCCGCGGCGTTCTTCGCGTAGGAGGTCTTGTAGAGGTCCGCGAGCTGCACGTGCCCCGGCAGCACGCCGAGCTTGTGCGCCACCTTCGTCTGTGCGTCGAAGTACTCCTTGGAGCCCGAGAAGCGGCGCTCGAAGTAGGCCTGCACCTCGTCGTCGTCGAGCACGTCGGCCGCGACGTCGCGCTCGAAGGGCAGCCCGCGCGCCTCGGCGGTGTCGCGCTCGAGCCGATCGACCGCGCGCTCGTTGACCTCGCCACCGGTGATGAGGCGCCAATGCGTGCAGCCGATGGAAGCCGACGTGAACAGGACGATCGGGATCGCCGCCAAGAGGCGCATGCGCGCAGGTTAGCCGACCGGCTCGTCCTTCTGCTGCGCGGCGCTCTGCCGCGCCGACGGCGTGTGTCCCGACGAGAGCAGCAGCTCCTTGGCGCTCATCTTCAGCGGGTCCTTGAGCGGCTCGTCCTTCGCCTGCCGATCGCGCAGCTTCTGGACGGGAGTGCCGGCGTACACGGCGTTTCCCGGCAGCGTCTTGCCCTTCGGCACGAGGCTCATGGCGCCGATGATCGCGCGGTCGCCGATGGTCGCGCCGGGGAACACGACGCTGCCTCGCCCGAGGGTGACGTTGTTGCCGATGGTCACCGGCATCAAGCGGATCTGGTTCGCCTCGAGCACGTGCGCGATCACGGCGCTCTCGCCGCCGAAGGTCGTGTCGTCGCCGATGGTGAGCAGGTCCCAGTCGCTCACGAAGGTGGTCTGCAGGTTCACGCGCCGGCCGATCTTCGCGCCGAGCCCCCGATAGAACCAATTGATGTAGGGCGACCCCTTCAGGAACTTCACGAACACTTCGTGGGCGAACAGCACCAGGTAGCCGGTGATGCCCCACTGCACGATGGACCACGTGAAGATGTGAAAGCTCCCCTCGCGCAGCTTGTAGAACGTCAGCCGCTTGTAGAGGACGACGAGCAAGCAGAGCGAGAAGCCCCACGCCACGTAGCAAAACGGCGTCGTGCACACGGCGGCGAGGCGACCAAAGCGCGCGTCCACCGTCGTGAACAGGAAGTATGCGGGCGTGAGCGCGATGCTCGAGAACAGCGCCGCGAGCGCCAGCGTGAGCAGCCCGCCGATGTACCGACCGATGTCGACGAGAAAGGACATGCGAAACACCCTTCGTCCACACGCCTGACCCACGAGAACGAAGGCCGCGCGCGCTGTACGGCCTCCTGTGCAACGCGTGCGCCACGCGAAGGCATGATGACCGAACCCGCGCGTCAGCCGGGAGGCACGCTCCCGCTGCCCGGGACCGCGACGCTGGCCGAGCTGCTCACCGAGCCCGAGCGTTCGGCCCGCGCGAGGCTGCGTAGCGCGCGCCGGTAGACGAAGAGCAGCGTCACATAGCCGAGGCGGACGCACAGATAGAACGGCAGGATGAAGCCGAGCAGGAACGCGCCGATCTCGGGCAGCGGCATCCAGGGGCCGGAGACACCGCTCTGCATGACGAGCACGAACGAGCTGACCCCGCTGATGACGCCGAGCAGCGAGCCACCGAAGCCGACGAGGATCGTGATGAGGAGGTGCACGAGCGCGGTCCGCGCACGCAGCGGCGGAGGCACGAGGACCCCGAGGGTACGCAGCCGGCGCCGAGCGTCCTGGATGTAGTCCCGCGCGGCGATGCCACCGGTCAGCAGCGACCAACGAGCGTCCATCGGCACGATGTTACCCCGGCGCCCTGCCGTCCGTCGACGGTCGAAGGCAACAGACCGTCGCCGTCGCTCCCCCGCTGCCCACGCGGGCATCAAGCCGGCGCAGGTGCGTCCGCGGGCGCCTCATCCGCGCCGGCTCCGCTGCCCTCGTCCTGCAAGCTCTCCGCGAGCAGCTCGGCGACGTCCTTCACCTGGATGGTGTCCTCGACGTCCTTGGCCTTGGTGCCGTCCGTCATCATGACCATGCAGAAGGGACAGCCCACCGCGATGGTGGTCGCGCCCGTGGCCATGGCCTGCTCGGTGCGCTCGACGTTCACGCGTTTGCCGATGTGCTCCTCCATGAACATGCGTCCGCCGCCGGCGCCGCAGCACATGGAGGTGCGCTTGCTCATCTTCATCTCGCTGGTCTTGACGCCGATCTGCGTGAGCACCTCGCGCGGCTCGTCGTACACGCCGTTGTAACGGCCGAGGTAGCAGGGGTCGTGGTAGGTGACGTGCTCCTCGAGGTGCTTTTTGGTGTCGATGGGGATGCGCTTGTCCCGCAAGAGCTCGTCGAGGAGCTGCGTGTGGTGCAGCACCTCGTACTCGCCGCCCACCTGCTTGTATTCGCGGCCGAGCGAGTTCATGCAGTGCGGGCAGGTGGTGAAGATCTTCTTGAACTTCTTGCTGTTCAAGACCTCGACGTTGCCGCGCGCGAGCGTGTCCCAGACGTATTCGTTGCCCATTCGCCGCGCGGGATCGCCGGTGCAGCTCTCCTCGCAGCCGAGGATGGCGAAGTCGACGCCGGAGCGCTTCAGCACCTTTACGAGCGCCTTCTGCGTCTTCTTCGCGCGGTCGTCGGTCGCGCCGGCGCAGCCGACCCAGAAGAGGTACTCGACCTCGCGGCCTTCTTCCTCCGCTTCGATCTGCGCGAAGGTCTTCACGCCGAGGCCCTCCGCCCAGTCCTCGCGCTTGTCCTGGCCGACGCCCCAGGGGTTGCCCTGGTTCTCCATGCCCTTGAACGCCGCCGTCATCTCTTGCGGGAAGTCGGACTCCATCATGACGAGGTTCTGCCGCAGCTCGATGAGCGAGCCGGGCACCGAGTCGATGAGCACCGGGCAGACGTCGATGCACGCGGCGCAGGTGGTGCAGGCCCAGATGGTGTCGGTGTGGATCTGGCCCTCTTCGGTCGTGTAGCGGCCGTAGGCGTCGACGTCCTCCGCCTTGACCTCGTCCTTCATGATGAGCGGGACCGGCAGCTCCTGGGCCGCGAGCTCCTCTTCCTTCCCCTTCAGGGGGCGGCCGAGCTGGTCGCGGAACTTCATGATGTCGTGGCCGTTTTTGTGCCGCAGGTTCTCCTTGATGTCGTGCAGCACCTTCTTCGGCTTGAGCGGCTTGCCCGTCAGGTTGGCGGGGCAGACGGCGTCACAGCGGCCACATTCGGTGCAGGCGAAGGTGTCGAGCAGCGTCTTCCAGGAATATTCGGTGACGCGATCGGTACCGTATTTCTCGGCCACCTCGAAGTCGATGGGCTGCGGCAGTCCGAGGGGGCCCTTCTTGTGGAAGTAGATGTTCGGGCCGGCCCACACGAGGTGCATGTGCTTGCTGACGGGGATGTAGCAGCCGAAGCCGAGGAAGATCACCATGTGCGACCAGAAGCCGAACCAGTGCAGATTGTTGAGCGCGGCCGGATCGAGGCCGCCGTACACGTGCGTCGCGAGCAGCGAGCTGACGGGGGCGAACCAGGTGAAGCCCTCGGTGTAATCGCGCCGCACGAAGCCGGTGGGCACGAGGATGAAGAACGTCAAATAGAGCAGGACGATGAACCAGAGGATGATCTCGGCGTCATTGGAGCGCGGCATCAGGCGCTTGACGCGGCCCGACCAGCGACGGCCGAGCGCGATGAAGCTGACGACGATGACGCCGAAGGCGAGGAAGTCCTGCGAGAAGTGGAACAGGTGCGCGAGCGGCGCCGGTAGAAAGTTCTCGTACAAGACCGGCGCGAAGCCGTAGCTCGTCAGGAAGTACGTGAGGCCCGTGAGCAACAGCTCCATGTGCCCGATGCCGAGCAGCAAGAAGCCGTACAGGAACCAGATGTGCATCGAGCCCGAGGTCTTGTCCTCGAGCACCTTCTTGTGCCCGAACACGAGGCTCAGCACCTTGCCGGCGCGCTCCTGCCAGTCGTCGGTGAGCTTCTCATCGCGGCCGGCGCGCATGACGCCCCAGATGCCGAGGAACTTCCAGCCCGCGAAGGCGATGGCCGCGAGGACCAGGAGCAGGGTGACGGCCGAGACAGCGAAAGACATGCAGGCTCCTGGCGCGGCTCGGCGGCGGGGCGCGAGCTTCTTGGATGCGGGGGGGCGCGCACCCGCGCATAGCAAAAGGGAACGGGGGGCGAAAGTGACGCAACGCGTAAGGTTGTTGCAAGCTGTGGGTTTACGCGCCGCTGGCGTCGTTCTTGAGGCCGCCCGCGAGCTTCTCGAGCAGGGTCAGGAGCGTGCTCCGCTCGTCATCGCTGAGGTGTTTTGTGAGCGCCCCCTCGAGCCAGCGGATGCTGCGCTCGGTGGACTCGAGCTCGGGCCCAGCCGCCGCCGTCACCTCGAGGTGCACGCAGCGACGGTCGGGGCCTTCACAGCGCGTCAGCAGCCCGTCCTCCTCTAGGCGGGTGACGAGTCGGCTGACCGAGGGCGCGTCCATGAGCAGCCGGTCCGCCAGCGCCGCTTGCGTGTGGATGTCGTCGCCGTCCGCGAGCATTCGCAGGGCCTTCAACTGGGTCCACGGCCGATGCGTCTCCTGTGCCAGCCGCTTCACGAGGAGGCGGTGCATGCGGCGGTAGACGTCGGCGATCTGCTCGCCCAGAGGAATCATCCACAGCAAGAGTAGTTGCGTGCCCAACAGTTGACAAATACAAGGCCCCGCCATGGGCCCGACGACACACCCAGCGCCCCGGAGGTCGGCTCTCCTCGTCGAGGAGGCGCCTCGTGCGCCGCGCGCGGGCCGCTCCCTACCCGCTGCCGGTGTGGCGACGACCCTGCTGTTGTCGACCCTGCTGTCGTCGACCCTGTTGTCGTCGGGCGTGCTCGCGCAGGATGCAGCCCCTCCGCCCGAGGCGGCCGCCGAAGACGCGCCCGTTCCCGTGGCGCCGCCGGCGCCGTTCGAGGCTGATGTCGACGACCCGATGCTCGCGCCCATCGCGCCGCCGGAGCGCGTGATCGCGACCTGGCAGGCGGCGCGCGATCTTTTGCTCGAGCGCAGCACCGATCTGCGCATCGCGCTCGCCGACGTGGAGCGGGCCGAGGGGCGCTGGCGCCAGTCGCTCTCGGAGCTGTTGCCGAACGCGTTCGCGCAGGCCGGCGTCGGCTACGACCTCCTGAATCCGACGAGGCCGACGCTGCCCTTCGGCTTCGCGCCGGCGGGGCCGGGAGAGGCGATGACGACGCCGCTCGCGGGCGCCTCGCTGTCCCTCACCCAGTCCCTCGTCGACGTGTCCGCCTGGAACGGCCTCTCGAGCGCGAGCGCCCTCGAGCGCAGCGCCGAGGCCTCTCTCGAGGACACCCGTCGTCGGGTGAGCCAAGGGCTCGCGGCGAGCGCCATCGCCGTCGTGGCGGCGGAGCGCGCGGCGGAGCTGAACCGCCTCGGTCTGCGCCAGGCGCTCGAGCGGGAGGCGCTCACGAACCGCCTCCTGGAGCTCGGCGCCGCCACCCAGCTCGACGAGGTGCGCGTGCGTCAGGACGTGGCCGTGGCGCGCAGCGCGCTCATCGAGGGCGACGAGCGGCTGCGCGCGACGCGGGAGGCGTTCGGCCTCGCGCTCGGCGTGCGCGAGGAGGTCGGCGTAGCGCCCGGCTTCTCCCTCGACGGCATGCTCTCGGAGCTGCGCGAGCGATGCGAAGCGCTGCCCTCCGTCGATCAGCGCGGCGACGTGGTAGCGGCCGAGGAGGCGGCCAACGCGGCGCGCGCGAGCCGCTGGCAGGCGCTCACCGGCTACCTGCCGAGCATCGGCGTCTCGACCTCGACCGCGGCCATCACGACGACACCGGGCCCCGCCAGCGTGCCCGCGTGGAGCATCGGCGCGGTGCTCTCGGTCCCGCTCTGGGAGGGCGGCTTTCGCGAGGGCCTCGTAAAGGAGCGCAGCGCCGTCGCGGAGCAGAGCGAGCAGGTCGCCGAGGCCACGCGGCGCGGCGTCTTCCTCGAGGAGGCGCGCGTTGGACGCCTCGAGGGCTCGTCGGCCGAGCTGCTCGAGACGGCGCGCTCGGCGCGCGAGCTCGCCGTCGAGGTGGACCGCCTGACCCGCCGCATGTTCGAGATCGGCCGCGCGAGCAGCTTCGACCTCGTGCAGAGCGCCCAGGCGCTGCGGCAAGCAGAGCTGAACCTCGCGCTGCGCGAGTACCAGCACGTGCAGGCGCGCATGGACGCGTTCCTGACGCGGGCCCGCTGCGGATGAGCGAATGAGCGCGTGCTCTGCGGCCGCCGTGCCGCTAGGACTGACCCGAACCTGAGCGAACCCCATGGCAGCCATGACGCGAATGAACGCCACCGACCCTCTCGCCGCCGCGAGCCTCCGCACCTGCATCGCGCTCGCGCTCGCCGCGGCGTCGGCGAGCCTGGCGGGCTGCGGCGCCGAGGCCGCCGTCAAGGCCGCCCCGCCGCCGCCGCGCGAGGTAGAGGTGTGGACCGTGCGCCCCATGGAGGTGCGCCGCACCGGCGAGTATCTCGGCAGCCTGCTCTCGCGCGAGAGCGTGACCGTGATGCCGCAGGTGAACGGCTACGTGAGCAAGATCCACGTGCGGCCCGGCGAGCACGTGAAGGCGGGCGCGCCGCTCATCGACATCGACGCCCGCCAGGAGAGCGCCGCCCTCGACAGCGCGGTCGCGCAGCAGAGCTCCGCCGCCACCGGCCTCGAGCTCGCGCGCACGACGCTGGCCCGCACCGAGGCGCTCTATCGGGAAGGTCTCGTGAGCGCGCAGGAGCTCGAGCGCGCCCGCTCCGACGTCGCCGCCAAGCAGGCCGCGGCCCGGGCGGCGCAGGCGGCGGTGTCGCAGCGCAAGGTGCAACTGCAGTTTCACACCATCCGCGCGGCCGTGCCCGGCGTCGTCGGCGAGGTGCAGGTGCGCGTCGGCGCCAACGTGAACGCGAACACCGAGCTGACGACCATCGCGCAGGCCGACGTGCTCGAGCTGAGCATCGGGCTGCCGGCGGCGCGCGCGCGTCAGCTCCCGCCCGGCGCGCCGGTGGAGCTGCTCGACGCGGCGGGCAACGTGGTGCTCGCGACGACGACGTTCTACGTCGCGCCGGAGGCGAACCCGAAGAGTCAGCTCGTCGAGGTCAAGGCCGTGTTCCAGAACACCCTTGGGCTCTTGCCGAGCGAGGTGGTGCGCACGCGGGTGGTGTTCGGCACCGACGAGACCCTGGTGGTGCCGGCCGAGGCCGTCGTGCGCATGAGCGGTCAGCCCTTCGTCTTCGCCGTGTTCGACCAGGGCGGGCAGGCCACCGTCGAGCGCCGCCCGGTTACGCTCGGCGACCTCGGTGAGCGCAACTACGTGCTCGAGGCCGGCCTCAAGGCAGGTGATCGCATCGCGGTGTCGTCGCTGCAGTCCCTCCGCGACGGCGCGCCCGTGAAGCCGGTCGAGAAGGTCGAGAAGGTCGAGAAGCCGGCTGTCGAGAAGCCCGCCGAGACGCCCTCCGAGCAGCGTCCCTCCACGAAGTAGGTCCCTCGCGTGTTCGTCACTTTCTTCATCCAGCGGCCGGTCCTCTCGATCGTGTTCTCGATCGTGATCACGCTCGCCGGCGTGCTCGTCATCGGCGGGCTGCCCATCGCGCAATACCCGGACCTCGCCTCGCCGACGGTCACCGTGCGCGCCCACTACGTCGGCGCCAGCGCGGACGTCGTCGAGAGCGCCGTCACCGTGCCGCTCGAGCAGGAGCTGAACGGCGTCGAGGGCATGCGCTACCTGAGCTCGCAGAGCAGCAACGACGGCTCGAGCCGGGTCACCATCACCTTCAAGCCCGACGTCAACATCGACATCGCCGCCGTCGACGTGCAAAACCGCGTGGCGCGCGCCTCCTCACGCCTGCCCGCGCAGGTGAACCAGGCCGGCATCAGCATCGACAAGGCGTCGTCTCAGCTCTTGCTCGCCATCGGCCTCGTCGCCGAGAACGAGCGCTACGACCCGCTGTTCCTCAGCAACTACGCCGAGGTGCAATTGAAGGACGCCTTGAAGCGCGTCCCCGGCGTCGCCGACGTGCGCATCTTCGGCGAGCGCAAGTTCTCCATGCGCGTCTGGCTCGATCCGATGAAGCTCGGCGCGCGCGGGCTCACCTCGCAAGACGTCATGCGCGCGCTGCAGGCGCAGAACATCCAGGTGGCCGCCGGCCAGATCGGGCAGCCGCCGACGTCGGGCGACCAGCCGTATCAGTTCGCGGTGCGCGCGCACGGCAGGCTCGTGCAGCCGGAGGAGTTCGAGCAGGTCGTCGTGCAGCGGGGCGAGGGCGGCAAGCTCGTGCGCCTCGAGGACGTCGCCCGCGTCGAGCTCGGCGCCGAGAGCTACAACAACCTGCTGCTCTTCAACGGCACGCCCGCCGTCGGCCTCGGCATCTTTCAGCTCATGAGCGCGAACGCGCTCGACGTGCGCGACGGCGTGCTGCGCGAGCTCGAGCGCCTGCAGCCAGGCTTCCCGCCGGGCCTCGGCTTCGAGCTCGCCAACGACAACACGCGCGCGGTGCGGGCCTCCATCACGGAGGTCGTAAAGACGCTCGCCGAGGCCATCGCCCTCGTCATCCTCGTCATCTTCGTGTTCCTGCACGGCTGGCGCAGCGTGCTCATCGCCGCCTTCACCATCCCGGTCTCGCTGCTCGGCACCTTTACCTTCGTGAAGGTGTTCGGCTTCTCCATCAACACGCTGACGCTCTTCGGCTTGACGCTCGCCACCGGCCTCGTCGTCGATGACGCCATCGTCGTGATCGAGAACATCGAGCGCGTCATGCGCGAGCGGAAGCTCACGCCGCTCGCCGCCGCGAAGGAGGGCATGCGCGAGATCAGCGGCGCCATCATCGGCATGACGCTGTCGCTCGTCTCGGTGTTCCTGCCGGTCGCGCTCTTCCCCGGCACCACGGGCGCCATCTACCGGCAGTTCGCGCTCACCATCGCCTGCTCCGTCGGGCTGTCGGCCTTCTGCGCGCTCACGCTCACGCCCGCGATCTCCGCGCGCCTGCTCGCGCACCACGAGGGCGAGAAGTGGGTGCTGTTCCGCCGCGTCGACGCGCTGCTCGACTGGCTGCGCATGCGCTACGGGCGCGCCCTGCACGTCGCGCTGCGCCGCCCGCTCGTGCTGCTCGGCGTCTTCGCGCTGCTCGTCGGCGCCACGGTGTCGCTGTTCCGCATGGTGCCGCAGGGCTTCATCCCGGCCGAGGACGGCGGCTCGCTCATCGTCATCATCCAGGGGCCCGACGGCAGCTCGCTCGATCAGACCAGCGAGGTGCTCGAGCAGGCGCTCACCGTCTTGCACGCGCAGCCGGAGATCACGCAGAGCTTCGCCGTCGGTGGCTTCAGCTTCCAGGGCACCGGCTCGAACATGGGCATCGTCTTCCTGACGCTGAAGCCATGGGACGAGCGCGACCCCGAGACGCAGTCGGCCGGCGCCATCGTCGAGCGCCTGCGAGGTCCGCTCGGGCGCATCGGCGGCGCCCGCGTGATGGCCGTTCAGCCCCCCGCCATCCGCGGCGTCGGCTCCCTCGGCGGCTTCCAATTCATGGTGCAGGACACCGCGGCGGCGCGCTCGCTGCACGAGCTGGCCAGCGCCACGCAGCAGCTCATCGCCGAGGCCAACGCCGACCCGCGCCTGCGCGGCATCTACACGACGTTCACCTCGGACACGCCGATCCTCGACGTGGAGGTCGACCGCCAACGCGCCGAGGCCATGGGCGTGTCGCTGGCAGACGTCTACGGCACGCTGCAGCTGAACCTCGGCAGCCTGTACGTGAACGACTTCGACTTCGCGAACCGCACCTACCGCGTGTACGTGCAGGCGGAGCAGCAGTATCGCAACGCGCCCGACGACATCGGCTCATTCTACGTGCGCAACGATCAGGGCGAGATGATCCCGCTCGAGTCGCTGGTGCGCGTCTCACCCGCGACGTCGGCGTCCGTCATCTCGCACTACAACCTGTTCCGCACCGCCGAGGTGAACGGGCAGGGCGCGCCGGGCGTGTCCGAGGGCGAGGTGCTCGCGGCCATGGAGGAGCTCGCCGCGCGCGTGCTCCCCGCCGGCGTGAGCGGTGACTGGACCGGCATCAGCCTCGAGCAGAAGGAGAGCGGCGGCCAGACCATGGCCATCTTCGCGCTCGGCATCCTGTTCGTGTTCCTCGTGCTGGCGGCGCAATACGAGAGCTTCGTCCTGCCCTTCGTCATCATCCTCTCGGTGCCGGTGGCGATGCTCGGCGCGCTCGCCTTGCAGCTCGTGCGCGGCATCCCCAACGACGTCTTCGGGCAGGTGGGGCTCGTGATGCTCATCGGCCTCGCGAGCAAGAACGCCATCCTCATCGTCGAGTTCGCCGAGCAATTGCGCGCGCAGGGCAAAAGGCCCATCGACGCCGTCATCGCGGCGGGCGAGCTGCGCCTCCGGCCCATCTTGATGACGTCGATCGCCTTCCTGCTCGGCGTCACGCCGCTCATGCTGGCGTCGGGCGCCGGCGCCGGCGCGCGTGTCTCCCTCGGCACGACCGTGTTCGGCGGCATGTTGTTCTCGACGGTGGTGAACCTGCTGTTCATCCCTGGGCTGTACGTGCTGGTGCGGCGCCCTGCGCGTACGCCGACGGACGAGGAACCAACCGTCGCTCCCTGACGCGCAAGCGTTTCGCGCGGGGCCTCCGTTGCCGGGTCTCGCGCGGGCCACGCTTGAAAGCGCCCCTGCGCGACGGTCTCTCAACCAGCCAGACGCCAACGGAGCAGCGCCGCCTGCGTGAGCGCGTCGGTCAGCTCCTGCTCCAAAACAGCGGCGTCGATGTCCGACACCGGCAGGTGCAGCACCTCGAGCTCCTCGTTGCCGTCGAGCTCGGGCTCTCCCACGAGCACGGCGCGCTTCACGAGAAAGTGCCCGCAGACATTCGTCATGATGGCCGGGTTCGGATGCGAGCAGCCGAGGTCCACCACGTCCTCGTCGCTGGCCGGCGCGTAGCCGGTCTCTTCGCGCAGCTCGCGCAGGGCGGCCGTGCGCGTTGGCTCTCCATCGTCGACGAGGCCGCCGGGCAGGCCGAGCGAGAAGCCACGCTGGCCAAAGCGCCACTGCCGCACGAGGACGACCTGCGCCTCGCCGTCGTGCTCGGTCAGCGCGATCACGTTCACGAAGTCGGGGCAGAGGATGCGGACGACGTCCATCTCGGCCGAGCGCATTTGCGAGCGCACGCGATCGGTGCGCACCGTGAGAATGCGGCGCGGATCGGGCCTACCCTCGGAGAGCTCTTCGAACGGCAGCAGCGCTGGCGGCGGAAAGCGTGGGCTCACGGCCAGGTCTGTCCCTCGGCGAGCGTGAGCACGTCGACGCCGGTCTCGGTCACGGCGAGCGTGTGCTCGAACTGCGCCGAGGGCTTGCCGTCGGCGGTGATGGCGGTCCAGCCGTCGTCGAGCACCTCCACCTCCCAGGTGCCGACGTTGATCATGGGCTCGATGGTGAACACCATGCCCGGCTCGAAGCGGCGGCCTTTGCCGCGCTTGCCGTAATGCGGGACCTGCGGCGCGGTGTGGAAAATGCGCCCGATGCCGTGCCCGACGAAGTCGCGCACGACGGAGTAGCCCTTGCTCTCGGCGAGCTCCTGGATCACGGCGCCGATGTCGCCGATGCGGCCGCCCGGCTTCACCTGCTCGATGCCGAGCCGCAGGCACTCGCGCGTGGTCTCGACGAGGTCCTTCAAGCGCGGCGTGGGCTCACCGACGAAGAACGTCGCCGAGGTGTCGCCGTGGTAGCCGTCCAGGATGGGGGTGACGTCGATGTTGATGATGTCGCCGGCCTTCAGCACGTGCGCCTTCGAGGGGATGCCGTGGCACACCACCTCGTTCACGCTCGTGCAGATGGACTTCGGGAAGCCGTGGTAGCCGAGCGGCGCGCTGACCGCGCCGCGCTCCTGCGTCCAGCGCTCGGCCTCGACGTTCAGGTCCTCCGTCGTGACGCCGGGCTTCAGCATGCGCCCGAGGTGAGCGAGCAGCTCGGCCGCCAGGCGACCCGCCGCGCGCATCTTCTCGATCTCGTTTCGGCTCATCAGCTCGATGGTTTCACCGCGTGACATGGCAGTGGGCTTAGCGTCTCCGCGGCCATCTGAGAACGACGGCGACGCTCCCCCTGCCCAGAGCCGCTCGCATCGCCTACAACGGCCGCATGCGCAGGCCTCTCGTGTGCTCTCTCCTCGTCGCGACCACCCTGCTCGGCTGCCCCGAAGAGCCCGCCGGCGGCTTTCACGAGGTCCGCTTCCCCGAGGGCTTCCTCTGGGGCACGGCGACCGCGCAGTGGCAGATCGAGGGTGACGAGGGCGTGAACGGGCCCGTGGACAGCAACTGGAGCCGCTGGCTCGCCCTCGGCAAGGGGGAGGGGGCCCAGCAGAACGCCGACGGCAACGGCTTCTTCCGCCACTACGAGGCAGACGCCGCCCGCGCCAAGGCGCTCGGCCTCTCGCACTTCCGGCTCTCCATCGACTGGTCCCGCGTCGAGCCCGAGCCCGGCGTATACGACGACGCTGAGCTCGATCATCTGGTGGACGTGCTCGACGCCCTGCGCGCCGAAGGCGTCGAGCCGGCGCTGACGCTCTGGCACTGGGTGGTCCCGGTCTGGGTGCAGAGCGCCGACGCGAGCGCTCCCTTTGGCCGCGTGGATCTCATGACCGACCCCTCCGAGCGGGAGGCGCTGCTCGAGCGCTGGGAGGCCTTCGTGCGCCGCGTCGTCGCGCGCGTGAAGGACCGCGTGGACCTCTACACCGTGCTCAACGAGCCGTTCTCGATGATCTCCGCGGGCTACCTCGGCGGCATCTTCCCGCCCGGACACCTGCTCGACATCACCGGCGCCACCGAGATGGGCATCACGCTCTTGTTCATGCAGGCGCGCGCCTACGACGTCATCAAGGAGCTCGACGACGTAGACGCCGACGGGGACGCGAGCACGGGCGACAGCTTCGTCGGCCTGACCCAGACCGCGAACGCGTTCTACCCCGAGGATCCGGGCGACGAGCACCTGCGCTTCGCCGCCCAGCAGCAGAGCTACGTGTTCAACCACTGGCTGATGCGCGCGCTCGTCACCGGTGAGCTCGACGTCGATCTCGATCGGAAGACGGACAACCCCGTCTCGAACCCGCCCGAGGGCTACTACGAGGAGCTGCACGGTCGGCTCGACTTCGTGGGCGTGCAGTACTACGGGCCCGTCGTCGTGCGACGAGACCCGCTGCTCGAGGACGTACACCCGCTGTACGCCCGCCCCCTGCTCGACGTGCGCGAGTACGACGAGACGCTGCCGCACAACGGCATGGGGCGCGAGATCAGCGCCGCCGGCTTCAAGGACACGCTCTGGCTGTACGCCACCTGGGGGGTACCGATCCTGCTGACCGAGAACGGCACGACGACGAACCTGCCGCCGCTCGAGGTGACCGAGGGGGACGGCGGCGTCAGCGACGGCGGCGTCGCCGACAGCGGCCTTCCGGAGGGAGCGCACGAGCCCGGCCCCTTCGCGCCCGAGCAGGCGGCCATGTACCTCGCGGAGCACCTCTGGGAGGTGGGCAACGCGCTCGAGGCGGGCCTCGACATCCGCGGCTACTTCCACTGGACGCTCGCCGACAACTTCGAGTGGGTCGAGGGGCAGCGCCAGCGCTTCGGCGCCTACTCGGTCGACTTCGCCGACCCCGAGCGGCCGCGCACGCTGAACCCCATGGGAGAGGCGCTGCGCGACATCGTCGTCGAGAACGGCGTCAGCGAGGACATCTGGCAGCGCTGGGTGCTCGAGCGCTACCCGAGCGACACCCGCGCCTCGTCGCCGGGCGGCACCACCAGCGAGCCGGTACGACGCTGAGCGAGCTCGAGCGACGAACGCCTCAGCGCTCCTCGGTGGCGCCCACCGCCGCCACCTCGCCGCGCATGGACGCGACCTGCAGTGCCATCCACGCCGGGCTCTTCGCGTCGCCGGCGAGCCGCACCTCGTCGAGGCGGCCGTCGAGGTTGTAGTAGACGTTGCCGGGATCCCCGCCGAGGAAGAGCGTGCCGCTCTCCCCCCCGTCAGGCGGCGTGCTGATGGTGCGGGTGCCGGCGGGGTGACCGTTCACGTAAAAGCGCAGCTCCCCGCTCGTGAAGTCGCGCGTGAAGGCCACGTGCAGCCAGGTGTGAGACTGCACCTCCGCGTCGGAGTCGCTCCGCTCGAGCACGTCCAAGCCCGGCCCGTGCTCCCAGATCGCCTTCAGCTTGTTGGGCGCCTCGAGATGGAGCGCGAACACGCGGTTGCTCGCGCTGCTCTCCCCCGTGGCGCCGAGCTGGATCACTGGGTTGTCCCGCTCGTTCGGGTAGATGCCGTCCGCACGCACCCACGCCTCGGCCGTCATGTCTCCCAGCATGCGCAGCGCCTGCAGGTGCGTCGGATCGGTGACCTCGAGGTGGCGCCCGCTGCCGCCGTAGTTGGTGGTGCGCGCGCGGCCGATCACGCCCTCCGCGTCGAGGCTGTCGTGGTTTACGAGGTCGGCTCCGAGAGCGGCGGAGTCCGCGCCGTTTGGACCCATGTGCCAGACGGCGTCGTACGACGACCACACGTCCTCGGGCGCGGTGGGGCAGGGGTTCGAAGACACGCCGCCGCCCTCGTACAGCCAGACGTGATCGGTGTCGCCGGCGTCGAGCCGGGGCACCTTCAGCCACACGGAGGCGTCACCGCTGATGGCGTCCACGTACTCGCGCTCCCACGCGATCAGCGTCTTGTGGTCCGCGTCGACGAAGCAGCCGCTGACGCCGAGCTGATCCCAGGCGATGACGTCATCCGAGAGGACGAGCAGCACCGGCACCTCGTCCGCCGCCGCCCCGCTCGGGTTCAGCAGCTTGATGCGCGTCCGCGTCGAAAAGGTGAGGTCCCACCACCGCGTGCAGTCGGACGCGCAGCCGTCGCGCTCGAGGTCGTTGCCGTCGTCGCACTCCTCGCCGACGTCCAGACTGCCGTTGCCACACGTCGGCCCGGCGTCGACCTCACCCTCGCCTTCGCCCTCACCCTCGCCTTCCCCCTCCCCCTCACCCTCGCCTTCGCCCTCACCCTCGCCTTCGCCCTCACCCTCGCCTTCGCCCTCACCCTCGCCTTCGCCCTCGCCTTCGCCCGACGGGCCGGCGTCGAGCGTGCAAGCTCCATCGCAGGTCGCCTCGTCGACGCAGACGCCCGCGGAGCAGACGTAGCCGCCCTTGCAGTCCCTCTCGTCGACGCAGGCGAACGCAAAGGCGCTGTCGAGGGAGGGCGGCGTGAGGCGACAGCCGATCGCCACGAGGGCGACGGCGAGCCAGAGAACGCTGACGAGGGCGCGGCGCGGCGACATAGGGCCGTAGCGTAGCGGACCCTCTTGCCGTGTCTCTCCTCTTGGTCTGGCAGCTTCTGTCAACGCTCGCGGGAGGTCTTCCGCGGCTGGCGCTCCACGAACCTGGCGAGGTCCGAGACGGGCGTCGCGCGGGGAGCCTTGGCCCCGAAGGCGGCGAGCTCGTCGGCGACGCGCGCCAGGGTGAGCCCCTCCTCGAGCCGGCCCAGGATCTCTTCGACCACCTCCGCGCGCGTTCGTCCGCGCCGCTCCCCGAAGCGCTCCACGAACGACAACGCGAGCGCCCCAATAGTGGACGAATCCAATACCCTGTCGGAATCGACCCCTGTTGGCCTCGCCCGAGCCTTCGGACGCGCGGCCTTCGCCGCCATCTCGGCAGCGTCCACGGGCAACGAGCGGGGCGCCGGGGGCTCGCCTGGGCCCGGCGGACGCGCAGCCGGGGTGTACGCGCTTTGAGCCGGGCGGGTCATATGCACCGCGTCCCCGTCCGGTTCGTGGAAGATCTCGTGCGGCAGCATCACGCGATAGAGCGTGCCGCGGCGATCGCGCTCCACCAGCCGGATATGGCCCTTCGCCACCAGCCCGGCGAGCGCCTTGTTGAGCCGCCGCTCGCTCAGGCGGGTTCGCTGCTGCAGCTCCTTGAGGGCGACGCGGCACCAATTGCGCTCGTCTGCCAGCGCCAGTCGGTAGAGGTGCCCATAGGCGGCCTGCTCGTGCGCTTCCTGGTCGAGGCAGAGGCGGTCGTAGACCTCGAGCAGCACCGGCACGTAGCGCTCTCGCACCACGCAGCGCGCCAGCCACTCGCCCGCGACCACGCGTCCGGTGGGCGCGGCGGGATCGAGCGCCTCCAGCTCTGCCGCCGGGCCGGCGCCGATGGCCTTCGTCCGTAGCTGGTCGCTGCCGGGGACCCGCGTGTACCCATAGGATGTCATTCCAATAGGGTACACAAAGAGCGGGGTGTCTGAACAGGCGGCGCCTCACGGCGTCCGCAAGAGGCCGAAACTACTCGTCAAACGCGAAATAGTCGCGCTCCTTGGCCTCGTACATGTACACGCGCTCGGCCCCGAGCAGGAACGCGTCCGAGAGGGGCTTTGCGATCTCGCGCATGGCCTTGCCGGCGCCGGCGGCCTTGAGCGCCTGGTAGTCCGCTCGCCCGCCGCGGCCGACGAAGCGCTTGGCCGCCTGGTTCAGGTCATCGGGCGCGCTGCCGTCGGGCGCGCGCACGTCCACGGCGAGGATCTCGATGTCGGGGCTGAGCGCGATGGCCGCCTCGTAGTCGCCGCCGCGCAGGCCCTTGAGCGGCATGAACACGACGTAGCCGACCTTCTTGTCGGGCTTGAGCTGGTCGCGGTGCTTGTGGTCCTTCTCGCTGACGCGCGCGAGCGAGCCTTCGTCCGCCGACTCGAGGCGGAAGAGCGCGAACACGGCGCCCTCCTTGTCGCCGGAGCCGACCTTCACGCCCGCCCGGTCCTTCAGGCGGTCTTCCGCGTGCTGGTCGAGCTCGCCGGAGGTGAGCAGCACGTGGCTCGCGTCCGGCACGAGGCGCTGCAGGTCCGCGTTGTGCCCGCGCAGGTAGGCGAGCACATCCCAGCGGTTCAGGTCGAAGTCGCCGTCGATGCGGGGAAAGCCCGCCTGACCGCTGCGGAGCGCCTTGAGCGCGGCCGCGTCGCCGTAGCGGTTCAGCCAGGCGCCATCGACCTTCGCGGACTTGTCGCCGGTCGCCTTCTGGTACAGGCGGGCGCCGTTATAGGGGTCCCCGACGAGCGGGCCCTCGTCGTCAGCGAGGGCGGGCGACGCGAGCAGCGCGAGCACGAGCGAGCAGGAGGCGAGCGAGCGAACCACGGCGGACTCCTTCCACACGAACGACAAGACGACCCTCAATTGCCACCCACGATGCGGCGGCCGACGCTGGCGCGGCCGGCGGTCTCGCTGGCGTTCTTGACCTCCTCGTCGTCGAAGTCGGGCGGCGGCCAGACCCCGACGTGCACAGGCAGGCTGAAGCTCAGCTTCGTCTTGCCGTCCTGGCTCTGGCCTTCGATGCGCACCGTATGCTCGCCTTCGAGGCGCGGCGTGTGGTGCAGGCCGTAGGCGCCGGGCGCGCGCAGGGGCTGCACCCGGTAGCGGTAGCTCTTGCCCTCGCCCTTGCCCTTGGCGGGCTCCTCGACGGTGGCGATGAGGCGCAGGCCCTTCAGCGGCTGCCGGTTGCCGTAGCGCGGGTGCGCGACCTCGAGGATCTTGTTCACCTCGAGGCGCAGCTCCATGACCTTGTCGGGGTCGGCCTTGCCGGGCTCGAGCGCCACGCCGATGCTGATGTCGCCGTCCGCGCGGGTGTAGAGGCGGACCTTCTTCGCGGCCTTCAGGCGTCCAGCGCGGTTCGCGTCGAGGCGAGCCTTCTCGCGCTCCTCGGCGTCGCGCTTCTTCTTCTCGGCGGCGGCGCGCTTCTTCGCCTCCGCCTCGTCGGCCGCCTTCTGCGCGGCCTCCTCGGCGGCCTCCTTGGCGCGGCGCTTCGCCTCGGCGGCGGCCTCGGCCTTCTTCGCCTTCTCCTCGGCCGCCTTCTTCCGCTTCTGGTCCTCCTCCGCGGAGTCCGGCTTCGCGTCCTTCTCCCCCGCCTTCTCGCCCTTCTCGCCCTTCGCCTCGCCCTCCTCCTCGGCGGCGTCGGGTTGCGCGCCGATGATGCGCCGCGCGCCGGCCTCGGGCGCGAGCAGGGAGACGGCGAGGGCAAGCGAGAGCCCGGCCAGGGACAGAGGGCTTCGGAGAGAGAGCTTCACGGTTCGCCTTGTGCGGGAGGGGCTTTGCATGAGGTCACTCGCAGGAAGAGCTCGCGCGCGCGTCCTCCATCTGGAGGCGGAGGGAGAACGCGTCGGGCGTGCGCATCAGGTTGAAGGGGCGTCCGTTGACGAAGAAGGCCGGCGTGCCGTCGACGCCGAGCGCCGCGGCCTCTGCGCGGGAGGCGTCCACCTTCGCGGTGGTGGCGGGATCGTTCCAGTCCTTCTGGAAGCGCTGGGCGTCGAGCCCGATGGCCTTCGCGTGACCGAGGAGCAGATCGTCGTCGAGCATGGTCTGGGTCGCGAAGATGGCGTCGTGCATCTCCCAGAAGC
>CAYLZW010000022.1:0-36507 GCA_964388085.1 uncultured Myxococcales bacterium
TGAACGTCGACCTCGAGCAGTGGGCGCTGCACGAGATCACCTACGACCTGTTCGAAGAGGTGCTGAGTCACCCCGAGCTGCGCTCGTACCCGCACGTGGGCGTCGTCGTGCAGGCGTATCTGAAGAGCTCTCCGCGCGACGTGGAGCGGCTGTCGTCCATCGCCAAGCGCCGGGGCGCGCCCATCACCGTCCGGCTCGTGAAGGGCGCCTATTGGGACTACGAGACGGTCATCGCCCGCCAGCAAGGCTGGGAGTGCCCGGTGTTCGAGGAGAAGGCGCTCACGGACGCCAACTACGAGCGCCTCTCGGCGCGCATGCTCGACGACATCGACAACCTGCTGCCCGCCTTCGGCAGCCACAACCTGCGCTCGGTGACGAACGCGCTGGTGCTCGCCAAGGACAAGCGCGTGCCCGAGCGCGCTTACGAAGTGCAGATGCTCTACGGCATGGCCGAGCCCGAGCGAAGGGTGCTGCGCTCGCTCGGCCACCGCGTGCGGGTGTACGCCCCCGTCGGGGAGATGCTGCCGGGCATGGCTTACCTCGTGCGGCGCCTGCTCGAGAACACCTCCAACAGCGGCTTTTTGCGCCTGTCCCACGTCGAGGGCGCGGACACGAAGGCGCTGCTCACCGCTCCCGATCCGGACGCGCTCGCGGGAGCTTCGACGCCGGAGAGCGCGCTGCCGGCACGTCCGGCCATGGTGCCCGGCGACCTGTCGACGCCGTTCGAGAACTGCCCGCTCACCGACTTTACGAACCGCGAGCACCAGCAGCGCTTCGGCGCCGCGGTGGAGGACGTGCGCCGGTCGCTGCCGCGCAAGGTCCCTGTCGTCGTCGCGGGCGAGGAGCGGCTCGCTAGCGCGCCGCAGGCGGCCTTCGTGCGCCGGTCGCCGAACGACACGAGCCTCGTGGTCGCGGAGGTCACCGCGGGCACGGAGGACGACGTCGAGAAGGCGCTCACGACGGCCGAGAAGGCGTGGCCCGCGTGGCGCGATCGTCCGCTGCCGGAGCGCGCGGCGCTGCTCGAGAAGCTCGCCGACCTGATGGAGCAGGACCGCTTCCGCATGGCGGCGCTGCAGACCTTCGAGGTGGGCAAGCCCTGGCACCACGCGGACGCCGACGTCGCCGAGGCGGTGGACTTCTGTCGCTACTACGCGCGGCAGGCGCTCCTGGAGCTCGGCGAGCGCGTGCAGGCCGCCGTCGAGGGCGAGGACAACCGCATCGTGTACGAGGGCCGCGGCCCGTGCGTGGTCATCGCGCCGTGGAACTTCCCGGGCGCGATCCTGACCGGCATGGCGACGGCGGCGCTCGTGGCCGGCAACACCGTCGTCCTGAAGCCCGCCGAGCAGTCGAGCGCGGTGGCGTACGACATCTATCGCAAGATGCTCGAGGCCGGCTTCCCGAAGGACGTCGTGCAGCTCCTGCCGGGCGTCGGCGAGGACATCGGCCCCGCCCTCGTGAACGATCCGCGCGTGGCGCAGATCGCGTTCACGGGCTCGAAGAGCGTCGGGCTCGCCATCGTCGAGGCCGCGGCCAAGACCGCGCCGGGACAGCGGCAGGTCAAGCGCGTGGTGTGCGAGATGGGCGGCAAGAACGCCATCATCGTCGACGACGACGCGGACCTCGACGAGGCCGTGCTCGGCGTGGTGCAGAGCGCGTTCGGCTACGCGGGACAGAAGTGCTCTGCCTGCAGCCGCGTGCTCGTCGTCGGCAGCGCCATGGAGGCGTTCACCTCGCGGCTCGTCGAGGCCACCAAGAGCCTCGAGGTCGGGCCCGCCGACAACCCCGGCTACGGCGTCGGCCCCGTCGTCGACGAGGACGCCTACCGGCGGCTCATGGGCGTCATCGAGAGCCCCGGCGAGGGGGTGGAGGTCCTCTACCGCGGCAGCCCGCGTCCCGGCGGCCACTACGTCCCGCCGACGATCCTGCGCTGTGACGACGACAAGAGCCGCGTCATGCAGGAGGAGCTCTTCGGCCCCGTGCTCGCCGTCTGCGCCGTGCCCTCGTTCTCGCGCGCGGTCGACGTCGCCACCGGCACGGAGTTCGCGCTCACCGGCGCCGTGTTCTCGCGCTCGCCGTCCCACCTCGACGAAGCCCGACGGCGCTTTCGCGTCGGCAACCTCTATCTGAACCGCGGCTCGACGGGCGCGCTCGTGCACCGGCAGCCCTTCGGCGGCTTTCAGATGAGCGGCATCGGCACCAAGGCGGGCGGGCCCGGCTACCTCGTGGGCTTCGCGGACCCCCGCGTCGTCACCGAGAACACCATGCGGCGCGGCTTCACGCCCGACCTGCAGTCCTGACGTCGCCGGACGCGATGTCGAGGGTGCGCGGGTCTTTTCCGCTCGCGCAGACTTCGCGCACCCGCCCGACACGACAACGGACCCTCCCCGGGCTATCTCCAAGGCTCACGGAAAGGGAGGGGACCCGCCATGGCCAGGACCGAGCTCGACGACATCGCCCGCCGCCTCGACATCCCCGAGGCGGCCATCGACCCGCGCGGCAAGCAGGTCCTGAAGATCGATCCGACGCGTGTCGTCGGCGATCGGCAAGGCCGCGTCGTGCTCATGACCGCCATGACCCCCACGCCCGCGGGCGAAGGGAAGACGACCACGTCCATCGGCATGGTGGACGGGCTGAACAAGCGCGGCATTCGCGCGGCGGCCGCGTTGCGCGAGCCTTCGCTTGGGCCTCTCTTCGGCCTCAAGGGCGGCGCCATCGGCGGCGGCAACAGCCGCGTCATCCCGTCGGACCTCATCAACCTGCACTTCAGCGGCGACATCCACGCGGTCACGAGCGCGCACAACCTGCTCAGCGCCATCGTCGACAACCACCTGTTCTACGACGGCAAGCCGGCGCTCTCCCCGGAGCGCGTCACGTGGGGCCGCGCGCTCGACATGAACGACCGCGCGCTGCGGACCTGCCAGGTGGGCTTCGCGACCAAGAAGGGCCCGGTGCGCAAGGAGCGCTTCGACATCACCGCGGCCAGCGAGGTCATGGCCGTGCTCTGCATGTCGCGTGACGTCGAGGATCTGCGCGCGCGGCTCGACCGCGTCATCGTCGGGACCACGGAGGAAGGCGAGCCGGTCACCGCCAAGGATCTCGGCGCCGGCGGCGCCATGGCGGCCATCCTGCTCGACGCCACCAAGCCGAACCTCGTGCGCACGCTCGAGAGCAACCCGGTGTTCATGCACGGCGGCCCCTTCGCCAACATCGCGCAGGGCACGAGCACGATCATGCAGACGCAGCTCGCCCGGCGCCTCAACGACGTCGTGCTCACGGAGGCGGGCTTCGCCTTCGACCTCGGCGGCTTCAAGTTCCTCGACATCAAGTGCCGCGCCGCCGGCTTCCGCCCGGCCGCCGTCGTGCTCGTCACCACCATCCGCGCGCTGCGCTTTCACGGCGGCGTCGACGCTGCCTCGGTCGCGAGCGGCGTGAACCTGGCCGCCGTGGAGCGAGGGCTCGAGAACGTGGGCGCGCACCTCGAGGCCATGCAGCGCCTCGGGCTGCCGGCCCCGCTCGTCGCCATCAACCGCTTCCCCGACGACGGCGCGGACGAGGTCGCGCTGCTGAAGGAGTACGTGGAGAGCAAGGGCGCGCTCGCCGCCTCCGGCGACCACTTCGCGCGCGGCGGCGACGGCGCCCTCGAGCTCGCGGACGCGCTGCTCAGCCTGCTCGAGCGCTCGCCAAAGGACAGCCCGGAGTATCGCTCCCCCTACTCGCTCGACGACAGCATCCCGGACAAGCTGCGCGGCGTCGCGCGCGCGGTGCTCGGCGCCAGCGACATCGAGCTGACGGAGCAGGCGAAGGCGGATCTCGCCGTCGTCGAGAGCCTCGGCCTCGGCACGGGCGTGCCGGTCTGCCTCGCGAAGACCCACCTCTCGATCAGCGACGACAAGTCCGTGCAAGGGCGCCCGCCGCCCTTCACGCTCAAGATCACGGGCCTGCGGGCGGCGGCCGGAGCGGGCTTCGTGGTGGCGCTGTGTGGACCCATCCTGACCATGCCGGGCTTGCCCGAGCGACCGGCCGCGTGGGGCGTCGACGTCGTGCGCGGCGAGGACGGGGAGTGGAGCATCACCGGCCTCAGGTGAGGGCGTTTCAGATCTCTTACGCGGGCAGCTCGAACACCACCTGCTTGTCACCCACCTCGATGCGCTCCCGCGTGCCGAGCACGTAGGCCCGCCGCCGCGGGCCGAGCAGCGCGATGCGGCGACCGTCGTGGACGTCGACGATGCCGGTGCCGTAGGTCGAGCCCGCGTCGATGACGTAGAGCTGCCCCTCGCGCTCGAGCACGAGGGCGTGCACGCGCGAGACGCTCAGGTCGTCCTGGAAATAGTCGACCTCAGGAGCAGCACCGGCCTCGTGCTCTCGAGCGGCAAGGTGGTGTCGCGCTTGCGAGGCCATGGCCCCCTGCGCTTCGTGGCGGGTGATGACGACGTCACGGTGCTCTACGCCCCGCCCGGGGTGCCGTTCGAGATCGAGCTGCCCGACGAGCTCGATCGCTGGATCGAGATCGAGGAGCGTCGCGCCGTCGCCGCCGTGGAGAGAGCGCCGAGGGAGACGTCCAGGGCACGCGGGTGCCGCGCACTCGAGCGTGTAGCGGGTTGGGAACGTGCTGCCGACTCGTGAGATACCTTCGTACATGCGCGCCTCCTTGATCACACTCCGCTCACCTCCCGCGATTGTTGCGGGTGGGTTCAAGATCTCGAGGGAGTGACACACCGAGCCATTCCGGCCGGGAGCCGCGCTGCGAAATGGGCTCACGCGGGGCTGGAGGCTGCTCCGCGGCGCGCTTCGCCGGCCTCAGCGGCCTCCCGAATGCGACGGATGTTGTCGCTGTAGCTGCCGCGACCGAACACGGCGTTGCCCGCCACGAGCGCTCCCGCGCCTCGCCGACAGAGCTCTTCCGCGTTGCCGGCGCCGACGCCCCCGTCCACCTCGATGACGGCCGCGTGGTTGCCGGCGTCGTCGAGCAGGGCGCGGATGCGCTCTACCTTGTCGAGAGCGCTCGGGATGAAGCTCTGGCCCCCGAAGCCTGGGTTCACGCTCATGACCAACACGAGGTCGACGTCGCCGGCCACATAGCGGAGCGTCTGTTCCGACGTGGCGGGGTTCAGCGATACGCCGGCCTTCATGCCGCGCGCGCGGATGGCGCCGAGCGTGCGGTGCAGGTGCACGCTCGCCTCCTGGTGCACGGTGAGCACGTCCGCGCCCGCGTCCGCGAAGGCGTCGATCCAGCGCTCGGGCTCTATGATCATCAGGTGCACGTCGAGGGGCTTCTGCGTCGCGCGCTTCAGGTGCTGCACCACGGGCGGCCCGATGGTGAGGTTCGGCACGAAGCGGCCGTCCATGACGTCGACGTGGATCCAGTCCGCGCCGGCGTCGTCGACGGCCTGCACCTCGGCGGCGAGGCGACCGAAGTCGGCGGACAGGATCGAGGGCGCGATGAGCACCATGGGGTCAGCTCCCGGTCTTTGGGGACGCCGGCTCGCGCACGAGGCGCGCGGCGAAGAAGGCGTCCGCTTGATGACGGTGTACGTGCAGGCGCACGAAGCCCTCGTCGGTGATGGCGTCGGCCGGCAACCACGGCAGCGTGGCCGCTGGATCGGCGACGGTGAAGCGAGTGTCGTGTTCCAAGAAGGCGCGCACGACGTCGCGCCCTTCGGACGGCAGCGGCGTACACACCGAATACACGAGCGTGCCTCCGGGTCGGACGCGCTCCGCCGCCGCGCGCAACAGGCGCAGCTGCAGCTCGGGGAGCTCGCCCTTGGCCGCGTCCCCTCGACGTAGGCGGATCTCCGGATGACGACGCACGGTGCCGAGGCCCGAGCAGGGGGCGTCGAGTAGCACGGCGTCGAAGTCGCGCAGCGCAGCGTCGTCCGGGAGCTCGCCGGCGTCGGACACGAGCACGCGCACCTTCAGACCGAGCCGCGCCGCGTTCTCGTCGATGCGCTCCGCGCGCCGCGGGTCTTTCTCGACGGCGACGACGCTGCCTTGCGCTGCCACGGCGCGCGCGAGCAGCGCGCTCTTGCCGCCGGGCGCCGCGCAGAGATCGAGCACGCGCTCCCCCTCGCGGGCGCCGACGAGCAGCGCGCACACCTGCGAGCCGGGGTCCTGCACGAGGACGCGGCCTTCGCTCCAGCCCGGCAGCGATTGCGGCGAACCGGCGCCGTCGACGAGGAACGCGCGCGGAACGAAGAGATGCGGCCGCGCCTCGGACGAGGACGCGCTCAGCTCCTCGCCGTAGCGCTCGAGCGCGTCCTCGGCACCGAGAAAGCGCAGCGCGAGCGAGGGCCGCTCGTTCAGCGCCGCGAGGGCGGCGTAGTGCTCCTCTCTCGGCAGGTCCTCGAGCGT
Organism: uncultured Myxococcales bacterium; assembly: GCA_964388085.1. Taxonomy (GTDB): domain Bacteria; phylum Myxococcota; class UBA727; order UBA727; family CAYLZW01; genus CAYLZW01. The sequence continues at coordinate 6,349 of CAYLZW010000022.1, forward strand.
GGCCTCGGCGAGCACCTGCGGCACACCGAACGCAAGCGCGAGCTCGCTGGCGTTCGCGTCCGGTCGCAGTTGCAGGTGCGGCGCGGTGCCGAGCTTGCGGAGGAGCGCGTTCGAGAAGCCGGCCAGCCCGGGGCGGACCTTGCGAACGGCGGCGACCGCCTCGTTGACGGCGGCGTGCGCGGGGACGCGCCCCTCGAGGTGCTGCAGCTGATAGGCGGCGACGAGGAGATGCGGCCGCGAGCGCTTGTCGAGGCCCCGCCCCGGCTTGTCCGCGCCGCGCAGCAGGCTGCGCTCGAGGGGGACCGCCCAGCGAACGGCGCCGTAGGCGAGCTCGGTGCAGAAGGCCCGATCGCGCGCGTCCCAGCCGGCGCCCTCTCGCCCGAGCGCGGCGTCGAGCGCGGGCCCGATGAAGGCCTCGTCGTCGAGCACGCGCGCGACAACGGAGGCGGCCACCTCGCGCGGTGTCAGGCGCTGTCGGCTCACGCCGCGCGCTCGGACAGCCGCTCGAGGACGAAGCGGCAGACGAGGGCGCACAGCTCGTCCCGCTCGACGTCGAGGCCGATGACGTGGCGCGAGCGGGCGAACAGATAGCGCTCCACGCGCGGTGAGCGCACGTGGCGCACGACGACGGTGGCGGACGCCGGAGCCATGGTGCGATCGAGCGCGCCGTGCGCGATGAGCACCGGCGCGCGTACGCGAGCGAGCTCTCGTCGGGCGATGCGGCGCAGGCGCTCGAATTGGGCCATGCCCGCCACCGGCATCTCGGCGTAGGTCGGGTTTCGCTCGCGCGCCTCGGCGTCCTCGAGATCACCGCCCGTCTGCGCCTTCGGGATCGACGACGTCACGCGCGCGAGGCCGCGCTCCGCCAGCGCGAGGGCGAGCTGCCCGGAAGGGTGGGCGACGAGCGCGGGCGCCAGCAGCACGAGGCCGTCTACGACGTGCGGGCGCTCCGCCGCGAGCACGAGGGCGAGCAGCGCGCCCATGGAGCAGCCGACGACGAGGCGCGGGCGGTCCGCGGGCAGATCGTCGAGCGCCGCCCGCGCCTGCTCGAGCCAGTCCTCGGCGCGGACGTGGTTGAGCTCCTCCGGCACCGTGCCGTGGCCAGCGAGGAGCGAGCCGACGCTGCCGACGTCGTTCTCCGCCAGCGCGTCCGCGACCACGCGCATCTCGTACGGAGTGCCCGTGAAGCCGTGCAGGCAGAGCGCGGTGCCCTTCGCGCCTGCCAGCGAGAACGGTTCTTTCGACGACGGAGGGAGCGGCCTCGGCACACGCGAGGGTTAGCGAAGGCACGCGCTCCTGGAAAGCACGTCAGCGCGCTCGGCCCGAGATCCCGATGGCCTTGGCCGCCTTCTTGCCGAGCTCCGAGTCGGGCTCCAGCACGACGACGCACTCGTACTGCTTGGTGGCGCCCGTCGGATCCCCGTCGAGGCGCGCGATCAGCTGCGCGAGCTCGTAGTGGGCGGCCACGTTGGCGCCGTCTATCTGGGCCGCGGTCTCGAGCGCCTTCTTGGCGTCGGCGTCCTTGCCCTGCCCCTTCAGCTGCAGCGCCTCGTCGACGAGCGCCTTCGCGCGCGCCTTGCTCGCGGCGTCGGTCGTGGCCACGCCGCAGTGCTTCGGCACCTCGCGCGCGGTGCGCTGGATCTTCGTGGTGGCGGCCTCCTGCACCGGCTTTGGCAACACCATGGGACCGGCGCCGAAGGCCACGCGCACGCCCAGCAGCACGACCAGGCCGAAGACGGCCCCCGTCGCCGAGGTCGCGCCGAGGAGCCTGATGCGCCGCTCATCGAGGGGAGGCAGCACGCGCGGCGTCCGCTCCGGGACCACCTCTCGCACGACGGGCTGCGCGATGGGGCGCCGCTCGGTGGCGTCATGGCGGTGCTCCACCGTGGCGAGCGGTGTGCGGTTTTGCTCGAAGCCGTCCTCGCCCCGCTCCTCGTCGTCGTCGCCGGCGCCGGTGTCCTCGTCATCGACGGGATCGAGCGTGTCGCCGCTGGCGTCGGGGTCCGTCACGTCGGCGGTGTCGGCGGGCCGCTGCTGCATCTTGCGCAGGTTGAACACGACCGTCGACTCGCTGCGCGCCACCGGCAGCTGCTGCTCGCTCGGCACGGGCTCGAGCAGCGGGCCGTCCTCGTCGTCGCCGGCGTCCTGCTTCGGCTTCTTGCCCTCCTTCTCCTCCATGGCGCGGAGGTTGAACATCACCGTCGACTCGGTGCGCGCGACCGGCAGGGGCGCGGGGGCGGCGTCGGCGGCGGGCGGACCCGGCCGCTTCTGGCCGACCTCGTCGAGGAGCGCCTGCGCCGCCGCCTCCACGGCGCTGAAGGGAGTGCCGCCGGCCTTCTGCGCGGGCGGCGCCGCTTGCACGACGCGAGCGTGCTCCTCCGAGCGCGTGGCGAAGGCGTCGTGATCATCGGACGACGGGATCGTCGTCGGGCGCCGCTGATCCTGGGTGCGCTCGTCGGTCAGCGGCGGGATGCGCGTCGCGAATTCGCTCAAGGCGTCGCCGAAGTGGGTGCCGTCGGTGAAGCGCTTCTTCGGCTCGCGCTCGAGCGCGCGGGCGACCACCTTGCGCAGACCCGCCGGCACCCCCTGCTCGGCGAGGATCTTCTCTTTCGCGTCGTTTCCCTTGGCCGCCGCGAGGAGCGCGGCAGCGTCGAGCTTGGTGCGCAGCGGACGGTTCGTCACGATGACGTAGAACAGCGCGCCGAGCGCGAACACGTCCGTGGCGGCGTCGACCTTGGCGCCCAGGATCTGCTCGGGAGCGAGGTAGTTCGGCGTCCCGACGAGCTGATCCCGGCGCGTGATCTGCGTCGAGCCCTCGATCTTCGCGATGCCGAAGTCACCGATGAGCGCGCGCCCGGCGTGGCTCAAGAAGATGTTCGCCGGCTTCACGTCGCGATGAACGATGCCGCGCTGGTGTCCGGCGCCGAGGCCGTAAGCGACCTGCGCACACACGGCCGCGGCCGCCCCAGGGTCGAGCGCGCCCTGCTGCTGCACGAGCTGCGCGAGCGTGATGCCCTCGACGTACTGCATCGAATAGAAGAGCAACCAGCCGAGATCGGCCTCGTCCTCCTCGCCGGCGTCGTAGACGTGCACCACGTTCTCGTGGCTGACCTGCGCCAGCGCCTGCACCTCGCGGATGAAGCGCTGTCGTCGTTGGTTGCGCGTCTTCTCGGCCGAGCCGAGGCCGGCCACCGAGGTGGTCTTGAGCGCCACCAGGCGGCCGAGGTTCTCGTCGCGCGCGAGGTACACGACGCCCATGCCGCCGCGCCCGAGCTCCTTCTCGATGACGTAGCGGCCGAGACGCTTTCCGGCGCGCGCCGTGGGCTGCCGCTTGGCCATGCACACCCTCGGGTGGCCGCGGATTCGCGGCGAGATCTGCTAGAACCAGCCTCCGCTGGCGCCGGGGGCATCGTCGCCCACGAGAGCGTCCCGGCGCAACGCGCGCGAAGGAAACAACCATGAGCACACAGAAGCCTCCCGAGGGCGACAAGCGTCCAGGCCCGCCGCAGCTCCAGATCCAGCTCGACGAGGCCACCGCCCAGGGCAGCTACGTGAACCTGACGCTGGTGAACCACACCGAGATGGAGTTCATCTTCGACTTCGCCTTCGTGCAGCCCATGGATCCGCGCGCGAAGATCCGCTCGCGCATCATCTCGAGCCCGAAGCACGCGAAGCGCTTCCTGATGGCCCTCTCGGAGAACGTCACCAAGTACGAGCAGCGCTTCGGGACCATCGACGTCAGCGGCGCCGGCCCGGTGCATTGAGGCAGCGCGAGCAGCGGCGCTACCGGGCACGGGCATAGGGCATGGGCACAGGGCATAGGGAGGGCGATCTCCCCTTTGGGGACTTGCCCTAGCGCGCGCCTTCGCCCTCGAGGCTCGCGATGAGCGCCTGCGCGACGACGTTGCGCGGGTTCTCGAGGAACTCGCTCTCGAGGCGCAGCGCGCGGACCTCGGCGAGCAAGCGCGCCCAGGGGTGTCCCTTCGAGAGCCCGCGGATGCCGATGAGATCGCTCACCGTGAGGCAGGCCTCCTCGGCCGCGTTCTGCGCCACGAGGCGCGCCATCGTCGTCGCGCGCACCTCGCGGGAGGAGCTCGTGTCCCGCGCCCAGGCCGCCTGGTGCACGAGCGCGCGCGCCGCCTCGACGTGACAGAGCGCGTCCGCGAGGCGCCACTGGCTGCCTTGCTGTTCGCGCAGCGGCCGCCCCCCGACGCCCCGGCGCAAGAGCTCGGTGCTGCCGCGCGTGAGCGCCTGGCTCGCGATGCCGACGCAGGCCGCCGCGGTCGACAAGCGCAAGATGTCGAGCGTGGCCTGCGCGATGACGAGGCCCTGCCCCTCGCCGCCGAGGCGGTTGTCCTCGTCGACCTCGACCTCGACGCGGACGCGTCCGACGGGCAAGGGCGAGACGAAGTCCTCGCTCTCGATCTGCACCTCACCCGCGCTCACGAGGAACAGCGAGTAGCGCGCGATGGAGTCGTTCTTGTGACGCGCGAGGATGAGGAAGGTGTCGGCGATGGGCGCGAGCGGCACCATGGCCTTCTCGCCGTGCAGCCGGTAGCCCTCGGGCCCGGGCACCACGGTGAGCGGCGCCTCTCCGTCGAGGAGCGCGAGGCTGACGATGTTCTGGCCGGCGGCCATGCCCGGTAGATAGATGGCGCGTTGGTCCTCGTTGCCCGCCAGCGCGATCGGGAACATGCCCTGCACCTGCGCGCCGTAGGCGGCGTCCGCAAGGCCGCTCGTCTGCCCGAGCCGCGAGCGCACGATGCACAAGCCGCGGAGGTCCGGCTTCGGCGCCTCCCCCTCGAGGGCGCGGCCGAGCGCGGGATCGAACAGGCCCTCCTGCCCGAGCAGCGCGGCGTACTCGACGGCCGCGCTCTGGGCGTCCTCGAGCTCGGTGCCCGAGAGCGGAAAGAGCCGCTCGTCGCACAGCCGCTGTACCGCGCTCGCGAGCAGCCGGTGGGAGTCTTCGAAGAAGGGCAGTGTCAACGGATCCATAAGGCATTGTCGACGAGCAGGAGGGAGCCGGAGCCTTGTCCATTTGCACTGCCGATGGCAACGGCGAGGCACGTACAATCCTCACGTGAGCGTGCCCGCCTCCCTCCTACACCTCCTCGCGCAGCTTCAGCCGCGGCTGCCCGCGCGCGTGCAGAAGATCTCGCTGGCGGACGACGGGCGCGTCCTCGTCGAGCTGTTCACCGGCGAGAGGCTGCCCGTCGTCGTCGATCCGCGGGCTCCGGCGCCGGGTCTCGCGCTCAGCCCGCCGCCGCTACCGCGCGGGGACAAGCCACCGCCCCAGCAGGGCGCGCTGCGTAAGGAGCTCGTCCCCTCCCGCCTCACCGCCGTCGACGTCGCCCCCGAGCAAGGCCTGCTGCGGCTCCGCTTCGAGCGCCCGGACGCGGGCGTGCGCTTCCTCGTCGTGGAGCTGTCGGCGCAGGATCCGCGCGCGCTGCTGACCGGCACCTTCGAGTCGGGAGAGCGCGTGCTGAGCGTCGTCGGCGCGCTGCGGCCGAGCGACGGTCGGGATCTCCGTCGTGGACGAGAGTACGAGCCGCCGCGCGCGCCGGGTCCGCTGCCCACGGCGGCCCCTGGTGACGACGACGGCGCCGTGCTGCGGCACACGGAGGCTTTGGAAGGTGCCGCGCGGGTCAAGGAGCTGCGCGCGCGCGTGAAGGCCGAGCACCGGCGCGTGCAGCGACTGGTAAGCGCGCTCTCGGGTGACCTCGAGAAGCACGGGGACCCGGACGCCCTCGCACAGGCGGGCGAGCTGCTGAAGACGGCGCTTGGCGTCGTGACGCGCGGCGCGAGGGAGGTCGTGGTGAGCGACTGGGAAGGCCAGGAGCGGCGCATCCCGCTCGATCCGGCGCTCTCCCCGCAGGACAACCTCGAGAAGCTCTTCCGTCGCGCTCGCAAGGCGCGGGAAGGCAGAGCTCGCGTGGAGCCTCGGCTCGACGACGCTCGCGCGCGCTTGCTGGCGCTGAACGAAGCTCGTGTAACGCTGCAGGCAGCCGCGCTCTCGGATGCTCCGCCCTCCGACGCCCTGCTCGACAGCGTGCGTTCGCTGCTGGCGGATCCCCGCGCGGCGGCCGGCCCACGACGACGAGCCGCGCTCGAGGGTGAACGGCGGCCGTTTCGTGCCTTTCGCGTCAGTCGGGACGTCATTGTCAAGGTCGGTCGCGCCGCGAAGGACAATGACGCGCTGACGTTCCATGTCGCGAAGGGAAATGATTTGTGGCTGCACACGCGGGGCGCGCCGGGGTCTCACGTCATCGTGCCTTGTGACAAGAGTGGCGAGGTGCCGCCCGAGGTGCTCCTCGATGCCGCGCACCTGGCGGCGTGGTTCTCGCCGCTGCGGAAGGCCGACCGGGTGGACGTCCAGTACACCCAGCGGAAGCATTTGCGGAAGCCTGGCAAGGGAGCGCCGGCCGGCCTCGTGCTCGTGACGAAGGAGCGCGTGCTGCACTTGCGGGTGGAGGGGGAGCGGACGGTGCGATTGTTGGCGAATGAGATCGCGGCGCGCTGAACGAACGAGACGTGGGACGAAGCGCCGGCAAACGCCGGCGCCTCATCCGCTCAGTGCATCTCACCGAATCGGCCGCTGTTGAAGTCGGCGATGGCCTCGGCGATCTGCGCCTGGGTGTTCATCACGAAGGGGCCATAGCCGACCACCGGCTCATCGATTGGCTCGCCGGCCAACAAGAGCAGCTTTGCGTCGTCATTGGCCTCGATCGTGACATCGGTCCCTTCCGCCGACAGCACTCCCATCTGCGCGCGACGCAGCAGGGTCTCGCCATTCACCTGCACGGCGCCGTCGAGCACGACGACCATCGTGCTCCAGCCGTCCGGCTGCGGCAGCCGCGCGGCCTTACCGGCCCCTAGTCGCAGGTCCCAGACGTTCATCGGCGAAAACGTGCGGGCGGGGCCCACGTGACCGTCGAAGCTCCCCGCGATGACGCGCACGCGGCCGGCGTCGCCCGGCAGGGTAAGCGACGGAATCTGCGCGTCGGTGATGGCCTGGTAGCCAGGGGCAGTCATCTTGTCCTCGGCCGGGAGGTTCACCCACAGCTGCACCATCTCGAACGGGCCTCCGCGGCGCGCGTAGTCCGCGGAGTGGAATTCCTCGTGCAGGATGCCGCGGCCCGCGGTCATCCACTGCACGTCGCCCGGGCCGATCAGGCCGCCCTTGCCGGTGGAGTCGCGGTGCTCGACCTCGCCGTCGTAGACGATGGTGACCGTCTCGAAGCCTCGGTGCGGGTGCTGGCCGACGCCGCGGCGCTGACGGGTGGGCTCGAACCGGATCGGTGCGGCGTAGTCGAGCATCAGGAACGGGCTGCGCTCGGCTACGTCCGGGCCGTTGTAGCCAAACATGCCGTGCACCGGGAAGCCGTCGCCGACCCAGTGCCGCTCGGGGGCGCTGCGGGTGCCGAACATCTTCTTCATCGTCATGACCTGCTCCTGTGGGTTTCGGACCCCTCGTCCGCTGGCCCACACCATGCGCACGGTGCGCTTACGCAGCTAGACGTCATAACTTCGCCTTCATCGTCCTATATGGAGAACGATGCAGGACCTGAACGACCTCTACTACTTCGTCCAAGTGGTCGATCACGGCGGCTTTGCCCCGGCTGGCCGTGCCCTCGGCACGCCCAAGTCGAAGCTGAGCCGGCGCGTCGCCCTGCTGGAGGATCGCCTGGGCGTGCGCTTGCTTCAGCGCTCCACCCGCCGCTTCGCGGTCACCGAGCCAGGCCGCGCGTTCTACACCCACGCCAAGGCGATGCTCGTGGAAGCCGAGGCCGCCGAGGAGGCGATCCGCCGGCGCCAGGCCGAGCCGCAGGGCGTGGTGCGGATGTCCTGCCCGAGCACCCTGCTCGACACGCGGGTCGGGCCGATGCTCGCCGCGTTCCTGCAGAACTACCCGCAGGTCGAGCTGCACCTGGACGCCACGAACCGGCGCGTGGATGTGGTCGGCGAAGGCGTCGACCTGGCTGTCCGCGTGCGCCCACCGCCGCTGGAGGCCTCCGATCTGGTCTTGCGCGTGCTCGGCGAAGGCCGGCAGTGCCTGGTCGCCAGTCCCGCGTTGTTGGCCCGCACCCACACGCCGGGGGCGCCGGCCGAGCTGATGCGGCTGCCGAGCATGGACCTCGGGCTGCCGCAGAACCAGCACGTCTGGGACCTGTTCGGGCCGGACGGCAAACAAGTCGCGATCCACCACCATCCGCGCCTGGTGACCCGGGGCATGCCGGCCCTGCGTGACGCCGCGGTCGCCGGCGTGGGCGTCGTGCAACTGCCGACGATGCTGACCGCTGAGTACCTCGCCCGCGGCGAGCTGGTCCGCGTATTGCCGGGTTGGGCGCCACGGCCGGAGATCATTCACGCGGTCTACGCCTCCCGCCGCGGCCTGCTGCCGGCGGTGCGCGCGCTGGTCGACTACCTGGCCGAGCGATTCGCGCTCGCTGGCGACCGCGAACCAGGAACACATTGACCGCCGGTGCATTGACTCGACGTCAGGGCTCCTTCAGTCGGCGAAGGATCCCTGATCACGGATCACTGATCACTCCCTCAGCTCTCAGTCATCATTCATCATCCTCGAGCATCAATAAATCAATCCTCGCTCTTCAGTCCAAGAGCTCGGATGCCTTCTCCGGCAAGTCCGCCAGCCGCTTCTTCGCCACGCGCGCGACAAAGTCCGCCCCCTCGCGCATGACGAAGACGTCGTCACCCTCCTGCTTCCCGAGGCGCAGCGCGACCAGGATCTCACCCTTCGCGTCAATGAGCCGTACCCGCCGCGCGTGGTCGTCGACGCCGAGCGCGGTCAACTTCACGGCGTCGGTGACGTCCTTCCCCTCGAGCGCGCGCGCGATGCCCGTCAGGTTGCTCATGGCGAGGAGGAACGCGTTTACGGCCTGCGGCTTCGCGCGGCCGGGCTCGGGAGCGAGCAGGCGCCAGGCGGCCTGCTGTCCCTCGCCGCGCTCCACGGCGACATGCTCGCCGCTCGCGAGCTCCATCTCGATGCGGCGCACGAGCGTGCGATCCACCGAGGTGACCCGCTTGGTCTTGAGCGCCTCGACGCTGTGCGGCAGCGCGAGCCCGAGGATGGCATTGGCGACGCCGACCCAGGGCTGATCGCTGCGCGCCACCCGCACGTGGCGGTTGCCGACGTCCTCCTCAGCGCCCTCGATGGGCCCGATGAAGAGCTTCCGCTCGAGGAGGGGAGCGTCCTCGGCGGCGCCGGCGGGACGAATCCACGCGGTCACGGTGAACGCCGGCTCGTGCAGCCCAAAGGGCGCGAGATCGCCGCCGGCGTCGAGCGTCAACAGCTCCGACACGGGCGCGCCGCCGAGGCCCTCCATCACGCGGCGCACGACGAGCTGGTCCACCTCGCCTTCGAAGGGCTCGGTACAGCGAAAGCCAGCGCTCGCTTCGCTGCCGGGCGCGCGCTCGATGGTGAAGGCCGTCGCCTCTGGAGTCGGCTCGCGCGGCTCCACGCGCAGCCGCACGATCTCGTCGGTGCGCGCGCCGAGCACGCGGCGATCGTAGAGCTGCTCGGCGGTGCGCACGATGCTCCGCCGCGAGCCGGAGGCCAGCATGACGATGGCCGGCTCGCTCGCTGCCGCGGCCTCGTTCTCGACGAGGACGCGCGCGTACTCCTGGTGGTTGAAGGCGCTGGTGCTGCCGAGCTCGACGCGGATCTGACGAGGAGGCTCATCGTCCGTCCAGGCGCTGACCACGGCGCCGGCGGGATCGAGCCCCATGTCGCTCTCGCTCGGCGGCGGGTCCTTCGGCGAGAAGCGCTTCTTCGCGCGCAGGCGCCCGATGCCGTTCAGGATCTGCTCGACCTGCTTCGGGTCCGCCGCGATGCGCACCGGCGTGGCGACGTCCCAGCCGCCGTCGTCGCGGCGCTCCACGCGGAAGGTGTGCCCCTGCTCCGCCACCTCGAAGCGCACGATGCGATCGGTGTCCATGTGCACGAGCGTGTCCTCGTGCTGCGCGCCGCCGCCCGTCATCGTCGTCGAGCGCAGCCAGGCGAACACGCCGACGCCGCCGGCGAGCGCGCCGAGCAGGGCCAGGGAGAGCAAGGAGCGGGTGACTTGTTTCACTTCGTCCCTGTCAGCGCTGCCGTCGCACCAGCCAGATGCCGAGGCCGAGCGACAGGAGCAGCACGGGCAGAATGTAGAGCACGAAGAACGCGATGCCCTCGCGCTGGCCCGGGGTCAGCACGATGAGGTTGGCGCCGCGTGTCTTCGGCCTGATCGCGATCTTGTCTTCCTGCGAGGTCAGCCAGCCCATGGCGTTCAGGAACAGGTTCCGGTTCGCCGACAGCGAGCGGTACTGATTGGCTCCAAAGCTGGCGTCTCCGGTGACGAGCAGCCGCACCGGCGGACGCTCGTCCTGACGGTCGCGGAGCACCTCGGCAGCGACGGCGAGCGTCACGGGGCCGCGCACCTCCCCCTCGTTCCACGCCACCTCGGCGTTGTCGTCGACGACGTCGGTCTCGCCCCAGGCGTACTTGCCCGTACGCACCAGAGAGAGCGCCGCCGCCTGCGTGCCGGGGTTCACCGACAAGCTGCGGGCGCGCGAGAACACCGTGTTGGCGCCCTCGAGCGCGGCGGTCACCGGGTGTTGGCCGAAGTCGGTGGCGATGGCCGTCGTCGGACCGCCGCCGAACATGGTGCCGAAGGGGCTGAGATCGATGACGAGGTCGTCGTTCACCTGGACGCCGTAGCTCTGCAGCAGCGAGCCGAGGCCGTGCTCGACGCCGGGCTCGAGGAGGATGGCCGCGGCGCCGCCCTGCTCGAGGAAGCGCCTTATCTCGGCGACCTCGGGCTCGAGCAGCGCCTGCTGCGGGCCGGCGATGAGCAGCGCGGCCGCGTCGGCGGGGATCTTCTTCTCGCTGATGAGCGAGAGCGAGAGCACGTCGTAGCCCTCGGCCACGAGGTCCTTCACGGTGCCGTCGTAGCCCGACGGCGAGGGGTCCGCGGGGCCCGCCTCACGGTGGCCCGTCAGCATGTAGATGCGCGGGCGCGCGCGCTGCACGGCCTTCATGATGGCGTTGGTGAGCTCTTCCTCGTGGTTCAGCGCGCGCAGATCGATGGAGAAGCGCGACATGCGCGCCGCTGCCGGGTCGTCCCAGTGGCTCTCGACGAACACGCGCGGCCCGGCCTCGACGACGCCGTAGCGGCTGACCTCTTCGAGATCGCGCGTCGGGCTGAAGGTCCGATACTCGACCCGCTCGCTGTGGCGCTGGTAGCTCTCGACGAGCGCGTCGAGCTTCATGAGCTCGGGGCTGCCCTTCTCGTGGAAGGCCGTGATGCGCACGGGGGCGTCGAGGCGGTCGAGCACCTTGCGCGTCTGCTCGCTGAGGCCGTGGATGCCGCGCGCGGTCAGGTCCCAGCTGAGCGGCGTCTGCGAGAGCAGCCAGAAGATGCCGGTCATCAGACCGACGAGGAAGACGGCGCTGACGACGGTGAACAGGAAGAAAACGCCCGAGCGCTGCGAGAGCCGCTCGGTGAGCTTTTTGTAGGAGACGGCCAACCAGAACGCGAGCGCCACGAGGGACACCGCGATGGGGCCGAGCGTCAGCCACGAGCTCGCGCCCGGGAAGGCGAAGCTGAACACGACGCTCGTGCCGAACACGACGGCGCCGCACGCGCCGAGGAACGTGCCGAGCGCGCGCAAGCGCCCGCCCTTGTCGGCCTTCTCCGCGCCGGCGGTCACCGCCATCGTTGCCCCTCCACCATGCGGTAGGTGAGGAAGAGGAAGAAGCCCGAGAGCGTCACGTAGTAGAGCACGTCCGCGAGGTGCAGGACGCCCTTCACGAAGCTCGTCATGTGGCTGAGCGGGGTCAGGAACAAGAGCACGCCGCCGAGCCAGCCGGGCGCCTCCGCCGCCAGCGTCGCCACGCGCCAGAGGATGAGCAGCGTGAAGATGGAGAGCAGCGCCGAGACGATCTGACTCTCGGTCACGCTCGAGAAGAAGAAGCCAATGGCGCCGAACATCGCCCCCGTCAGGAGCACGCCGAACAAGCCGAGCAGCGTCGTCGGCCAGTCGATGACGGACGCGTCGATGAGGCTGTTCTGCCCGAACACGGTCAGGATGACGGGGTAGACCGCGAGGATGCCGCACAGGCACACCAGCACGAGCAGGTAGGCGAAATATTTGCCGAGCACGACCTGCCACGGACCGATGGGCGAGGTCATCAAGAGCTCCATCGTCTTGTGCCGCTTCTCCTCCGCGATGACGCGCATGGTGAGGATGGGGACGGCGAAGACGAACACGATCTGCGCGCTCGCGAACAGGTGCGCCAGGATGATGTCGTTGAAGTTCAAGAGCGCGAGCAGCTCGCTGTCCTCGACGTGACGCGAGCGCTGCAGCTGCTGCTCGTACTTCAGGAGCTGGTCGTAGAACACCACGCTCGAGAACAGCGTGAAGGCGAAGAACACGACGTACGCGATGGGCGTCGTGAAGGCGACCTTCAGCTCCTTCTTGAAGATGCCGACGAGCGCGGTCATGCCTCCACCTTGTCGAGGAAGATCTCCTCGAGCGAGCGGCCGCCGTTGCGCTCGCTGATGCCCGCGAGCGGCTCGTCGACGACGATCTCACCGCGCCGGATGATGACGACGCGGTCGCACACCATGCTCACCTCCTGCAGGATGTGGGTCGAGAGGATGATGGTGTGCGCGCCGGCCAGCTCCTTGATGAGCCCGCGCACGATCTGGATCTGCCGCGGATCGAGGCCGACGGTGGGCTCGTCGAGGATGAGCACCTCGGGATCGCCGAGCAGCGCCTGCGCGAGGCCGACGCGTTGGCGAAAGCCCTTTGAGAGCATGCCGACGAGGCGATCTTTGTGCTCGTGCAGTTGGCAGCGCTCGATGCTCTTCTCGATGCTCTCCTTGGCGGCCTTCTTCGTCAGGCCCTTGAGCGCGGCGCCGAGCTTGAGCTGGTCGCGCACCGTCAGGTCCATGTACACGGGCGGGATCTCGGGCAGGTAGCCCACGCGGCGCTTCACCTCGATGGGCTGCTCGAAGATGTCGAAGCCGCACACGCGCGCGGTGCCCTTCGTCGCCGGGATGGCGCCGGTGAGCATGCGCATGGTCGTCGATTTGCCGGCGCCGTTCGGCCCGAGGAAGCCGACCACCTCGCCGCGCGCGAGCGAGAAGCTGACGTCTCGGACGGCGGGCAGGTCGCGGTAATATTTGGTGAGGCCGTCCACCTCGAGGACGGGCCGGTCGCTCGTGCGCGCGCCCTGTTCGGGTGCCGCGGCGCTCTCGGTCTCGACGTCGCTCACGAGCGCTTCCGCCGCTTGAGGCGCCGCCCGAGCAGCACCGCGCCGAGCAGGAAGCCGGCCTGGTAGGGATCGCAGACCTCTTGTGAGCCGCCGCAGCTCGGGCCTGCCGGCGTCGCCGGCGCGTCGTCGCTCAGGGGGACGCGGCCCGGGCGCAGCTCGGACTCGTCCTGCAGCGTGAGCAGGTCGATCTCGTCCTCGCTGCCGAAGACCTCGGCGCTGACGAGGGCGGGCCGCTCATCGGCGGGCTCGCCCTCGGCGGGGAACGAGATGCTGGCCTCGGTCACCGGGCCCTCGCTGCTGCCGAGCGTGACGCGCGCGTTGCTCGACCAGTCGTAGGAGAGGCCGATGACCTCTTCATCGTCGGCGTAGGCGCGGCCCCAGACGCTGGCGACGCCCGGCGCGGCGGTGGCCACGGCGACGTCTACCTCGTCGACGGCCGAGGCCGGCACCACCTTCACCTCGTACACGATGGGCTCTGCGAGGCCCGCGCCGTCGAGCTGCAGATGGGCCTCGCGCGGCACCAGCGGGTCCTCCTCGGAGAGCACGCCCTCGATGAGCCAGACGCCTGCGTCGTCGACGCCGACGCTGAGGTAGGGCGTCTGTAGCGGGACCTCTTCGCTCGAGCTTGGCTCGCGCGCCTCGACGCCGATGCCGCCAAGATCGAGCAGCGCGCCACCGCAGCGATCGGTCGCGGCCACCACGAGGGGCACCTCTTTGCCATCCACGACGCCGATGCGCGCGGGCAGACGTGCGTCCACGACGCTGCCGAGCAACGTGCCGTCCAGCAGCTCGGCGCTCTCCGCCTCGGCCGCCATGACGTGAACGCGATCGATGTCGGTGCCGGACTCGTCGCGCAGCACGAGGAAAGCCTCGCCGGCGCCGGTCAGCTCGACGGAGACGCGCTGTCGTTTTGCGCTCTCGCCGTCCTCGAGCTGCGTGCCGATGACCCGCAGCACGTCGGGATCGTTCGAGGCGAAAGAGCCCTCCAGCACGCGCGCCTCGTCATCGGCCCGGCGCCCGACGACGAGCACGTCGAAGCGGCTGCCGACCGTGAGGCGCTCGCCGAAGGCCAGCTCGGTGGGCGCCTCGAACAGCGCGACGTCCTGCTCACCGGGGACGCCGGTCTTGCCGGAGCTCTCGACGCAGCCCACCAGCGTGAGCAGCGCCGCGACCGCGAGCAGCGCCCATCGCGCCGACGCGTCAGGCGTCTTCGCCGCCGTTCGTTCCCTCCTCCGGGGCCGCGCCTTGGTCATCGCCGACACCTTCCGCATCCGCTTCCTCGGGCTCTGCGATCCGCGTGATGGAGACTACGCGCTCTCCCTCGGCCACGTGAAGAATCCGCACGCCCTGGGTGTTGCGGCCAATCTCGCTGACCTCCCGCGCGCGCAGGCGGATGAGCGTACCGTGATCGGTCGTGACCATCACCTCGTCGTTCTCGAGCACCTGGATGGCGCCGGCGAGCGGGCCGTTGCGGTCGGTCGTCTTGATGGTGATGACGCCTTGGCCGCCGCGTCGCTGGCGCGGGTAGTCGTCGATGGCGGTGCGCTTGCCGTAACCACGCTCGGTCACGGTCAGCACGTGCGCGCCGCCCTGGACGCACACCATGGAGACCACGTTGTCGTCCGGCTTCAGGGTCACGCCCTTCACGCCCACCGCCGAGCGCCCCATGGGCCGCACGTCGATCTCGGCGAAGCGGATGCTCTGACCGTCCGCGGTCGAGAGCATGAGGTCGCTGCGACCGTCCGTGATCTTGACGATGATGAGCTCGTCGCCCTCGTCGATGCCGCAGGCGATGAGGCCGGTGGAGCGCGGGTTCGCGTACTGCGTCAGGTCCGTCTTCTTGACCGTGCCCTTGCGCGTGCAGGTGACGACGTAGTTCTGGTTCGCCTCCGAGGGGAACTGACGCACCGGCAGGATGGCCGCGACCCGCTCGCCCTCCTCGAGGGGGACCAGGTTCACGATGGGCCGGCCCTTGGCCTGCGGGCCCGCCTCCGGGATCTTGTGCACCTTCACCCAGAACACGCGCCCCTGGTTCGTGAAGGTCAGCAGGTAGCTGTGCGTCGAGGCCACGAAGGCGTCGGCGATGAAGTCCTCTTCGCGCGTCTTGGCGGCCGAGCGGCCCTTGCCGCCGCGACGCTGCGCGCGATAGCCGGACAGCGCCGAGCGCTTGATGTAGCCGGCGCCCGAGATGGTGACGACCATCTCCTCGTCGACGATGAGGTCCTCGAGGCTGAGCTCGTCGATGTCGTCGGTGACCTGCGTGCGCCGCGGCACGGCGAACCGGGCCTTCACCTCGACGAGCTCGTCCTTGATGACGCCCATGAGCACGCGCAGATCGGCGAGGATCTCGTTCAGGCGCGCGATGGTGACGAGCAGCTCCTCACCCTCCCCCACCAGCTTGTCGCGCTCGAGGCCGACGAGGCGCGAGAGGCGCATCTCGAGGATGGCCTGCGCCTGGATCTCGTCGAGCTGCGCGTAGCCCTGCTCGAGCCACGTCTGCACCTGCGGCGTGGGCGCGCTGGCGAACAGCCCGAGCTTGGTGGCGTTGCCGAAGTGCTCGGCGCACAGCCGCGCCTTGGCCTCGTCGGTGTCCTTCGACGAGCGGATGATCGAGATGATGCGATCGATGTCGTCGAGCGCGACCACCAGGCCGGCGACGATGTGGAAGCGCTTCTCGGCCTCGTCGAGCTCGTAGCGCGTGCGGCGGGTGACCACCTCGCGGCGGAAGTCGATGAAGTTCTCGAGCAGCTCCCGCATGGAGAGCGTACGCGGCTGCCCGTCGACGATGGCGAGCATGTGCGTCGGGAAGCTCGTCTGCAGAGGTGTGTGCTTGTAGAGCTGGTTCAGCACCACCTCGGCGACCGCGTCGCGGCGCAGATCGATGGCGATGCGCATGCCGGTGCGATCGGACTCGTCGCGCAGCTCGGCGATGCCCTCGATCTTCTTGTCGCGCGCCAGCTCGGCGATGCGCTCGACGAGGCGCGCCTTGTTCACCTGAAAGGGGATCTCGTCGATGAGGATCTGGGTCTTGCCCGTGCGCTCGTTGTCCTCGATGCGCGCCTTGCCGCGCACCTTGATGCTGCCGCGGCCGGTCTCGTAGGCGCTGGCGATGCCCGCGCGGCCGGTGATGATGCCGCCGGTGGGGAAGTCCGGCCCCTGCATCAGCTCCATGAGCCGGAGGGTGTCGACCTTGGCGCCGCCGTCGTAGCGCTCGGCGATGATGGCGAGCAGCGCGTCGACGACCTCGCCGAGGTTGTGCGGCGGGCAGCGCGTGGCCATGGCGACCGCGATGCCCTCGGAGCCGTTCACCAGCAGGTTCGGGATGCGCGAGGGCAGCACGCCGGGCTCGCCAGTGGTGCCGTCGTAGTTCGGCACGAAGTCGACCGTGCGCTTCTCGATGTCCGCCAGCAGCTCCTCGGCCAGCTTCGTGAGCTTGGCCTCGGTGTAGCGGTAGGCGGCGGCCGGGTCGCCGTCGACGCTGCCGAAGTTGCCCTGCCCGTCGACGAGCGGCGCGCCCATGTTCCAGGGCTGCGCCATGCGCACGAGCGCGTCGTAGACCGCGACGTCGCCGTGCGGGTGGTACTTCTTCAGCACCTCACCGACGACACCGGCGCACTTCGAGTACTTGCGATTCGAGAGCAGGCCCTCGTCGTACATGGCGTACAGGATGCGGCGGTGCACCGGCTTCAAGCCGTCGCGCACGTCGGGCAAGGCGCGCCCGACGATGACGCTCATCGAGTAGTCGCGGTAGGACGAGCGCATCTCGTCCGCGATGTTGATGGTGCCGACGGGACGATCTCCGCCGCCGCTGCCCTCTCCGCCGGGCGGCGGGGGAGGCGTTACGCCGTCGTGGTCCGCGGCCACCTCTGCGAGGGCCGCGTCGAGATCGGAGTCGGGTGCGTCGCTCATGGGGCTCCTGTGCTCAGGCGGCGTGTGCCGGCTGCGCCAAGCGCGGTCGCCGTACGGCTCGGTCGACCGCACGACGGGATAGGGTCTCTCTTGCCGGCGGTCAACGGCGGCAGCGCTCTACCGGCGGCGCCCGAAGCGCGCCTGATCCGACGTCGCCAGGCGCCGCCGTCGTTACAACGAGAGCATGGCGCTCACGTCCGCCGCGGCCCCCACGGGCCGTCTCTTCGACCCCGCTGGCGACGCCCGCATGGGCGTCACCGTCCTCGGCTTGGCGCTCGGCGCGCGCTGGCTCGTCGCCACGCTGCTCCTCGGCGGCGGCGTCTTCGTCGGCAGCCGGCAGCCGCTCAGCCACTACGACTGGCTGCTCCTCGTGCAGGGGCGCGCCTTCGTCGACGTGGTGCTCGCGGCGGTGACGACGGCGGGCGCCTTCGCCGCCACCCGGATCCGCGTTCGCGCGACGACGAGCGCGGGCTTCGGCTTGCGCCTGTTCGCGCTGCTCGACCTCGCCTTCGCGTTCGCCTGGGCGCTCGATGGGGCGCTGCTGCCGCCCTACGTCGCGGCCCGCCTCGTCGCCATCACGGCGCTCGTGCATGCTGCCTTCGCCTACCTCGCGCTGCGCCACCTCGGCGCCGTGTGCGCACGCGCCGGAGCGCATGGCGCGTCGGCCTGGGCACGCGCCGGCGCCTGGGCGTTCGTCGTCGCCGCGCTGCTCGCGCTCGGCTCGTCCCCAGCGGGGGCGTGGATCGCCCTCGGCCTCACCGTGCCGGTCACGAACCCGGCGCTGCCCGTCATCGTCGTCGTCAGCATCTACGTGACGCTGCGGGCGCGCCACGCCCTCGACGAGCGCGCGGGAGCCGAAGCTCAGCCCTCGTAGGGAGAGAAGTGCACGAGCACGTGCCGCTCGTCGGTGAGCGCTCGCTCCATGGCCGCGCGCATGGCGGGCCACTCGAGCCGCGGCGGCGCGAAGTGACTGTTGAGGTTCTCCTCGAGGCTGCCGCCTTGCGAGAGCAGGCGCTCCGTGAGCGCGTCCGCGAGGCGCTCGGGCTCGGCGCGCTCGAGCGCACGTAGCGAACGGTGCCGCGACAGCAGCACCCGGCGCTCCTCCTTGCTGAGCGGGCGGCGTGCCGCCCCCTGCATGACCTCCTCGAGCACCTTCGGCAGGCGGCTGCCGAACACGTCCTTGGCGAGCGCGTAGGCGACGACGAAGCTCTGGCCTCGCAGGCGCTCGCAGCGCACGAGCGCGTCCGACGCGATGGACTGCTGCCAGCGCACGCGGCGCAGCACCCGCAGCTCGAGCAGCGCGGCGATGTCCTCGCAGAGGCGGACGTCCACGTCGCCGAGCGCGTAGGCGGAGGCGGTGCCCGTGAAGGTCTGCCGCACCTTGGCCGAGGCAGGAGCGTTCGGCTCGAGGTCGTACCGGCGGCGCTCGGGCGCGCTCACCGGCGGCTGCAGCACCGCGCGCTCGAGCGTCGCGCGCAGCGCGCTCACGTCGACGTCTCCCACCACCAGCACGACCGTGTTCGCCGGCGTGTAGTGCTGCTCGTAGAAGGTCGCGAGATCTTCGGCGTGGATGGACTCGCGCGAGCGCTCCGTCCCGAGCAGCGTGCGCCCGCGGTTCTCCGACGGGAACGCGAGCTGATCGAGGGCCCACACGAGCTGCGGCACGCCCTGGTAGCGCCGCTCTCCCTCGATGAGCTGCTTCTCGCGCTCGAGATCGGCGAACTGCAGCGCCGGGTTGGTCACGAGCCGCACGTAGAGGTCGAGCAGCTCGAGGAAGGACTCCTTGGGCGCGTCGAGCTCGAAGCTGGTCCAGGTGGTGTGCGTGCGCGCGCTGACCCGGGCGCCGCGCTGCCGCGCCAGCTCCTCGAGCTTGCCCTCGGGGATGTCGTAGCTGCCGTGGAAGATGAGGTGCTCGACGAGATGGGCCGCCCCCGACTTGTCCTCGGGATCCTGAAAGCCGCCGCTGCGCACCGCGTAGCGCAGCGAGACCCGCTCGCCGCTCGCCTTCATGACGACGAGGGTGAGGCCGTCGTCGAGCCGCTCGATGACGTAGGCGGGCGGCGGCTTCGGCTGGGCGCGCTTCTTCTTCGCCCGACGCCGGCCCTCGGCGCTGGACGACGCCACCAGCAAGGCGAACGCCAGCAGCGCCACCGGCAGCAGGCGGGAGAGCGCCGTCATGGTGCCTTCCCGTCGTCGGCGGCGGGCGCGAGCGTGACGCGGACGGTGCGCTTGTCGTCGAGCCACGCGCGCGCGTGCCCGAGGAAGGCGGCCTGCGATAGGCCGCCGAGCGCCGTGAGGACCTCCTCGGAGTGCCAGGGGGCGCCGCCCCCGTCGAGCAACGCGTCCGCGAGCCGCGCCGACACCTCGTCGTCACGCTGCATGGCAGCGACGGCGAAGCGCTTGTTTCGCTCGAACTCGCCCGGCAGGAAGCTGCCGTCGCGCACGCCGCCGGCCAGGGCTCGCAGCTCGGTGTCGAGCCCGACGCCGCGGCCCGCGCCGACGGGCACCTCGATGACGAGCAGGTCGAGCCACTCGCGGCGCACGACGTACACGTCGAGCTCGTAGCTGACGCCCTTCTTGCGCAGCCGTGCCTGCAGGCGCTCCTCGAGGATGGCGGCCAACAGGCGCGCCGCGGCCGCCTGCTCCGCGCGCTCGAGCCCGATGACGTGCGCTTGTACATACACCTCGCGCGGCGCCTTCCGCTCGAGCTCGAGCGGCAAGGACGCCAGCGCCTCCGGGCGCCGCGGCGGCCTTTGCACGCCTCCCTGATAGGCCTGGATGGCGCGCTCGAGCTTGGCTGCGTCGAAGCTGCCGGTGACCACGATCGTGGCGTTGGCGGGCGTCAGCTTGCTGAGCACGTGCTGTTCTACGTCAGCGAAGCCGAGGCGGGGGATGACGTCGGCGTCGCCGTAGGGGTGATTGGTGAAGTCCTGGCCGGAGGCCCCGCCGCCTCCGGCGAGGATGAGTGAGCCCGCGAGGAACGACAGCAGATCGTCACGCCCCGCGGCCGGCATCTCGTCGTTGAGCGTCAGGCGCTTGCACCGTGGCAGCGAGCGCGCTTCGAGCTTCGGCGCGAACAGCGCGGCGAGCAGGCGCGTCGCGAGCGCGTCGAAGGAGCGGCGTGGCGCGCGCAGCCGGAAGGTGCTGCGTCGCACCTCGGTGGTGACGTCGAGCGTAGCCGCGGCGGCGTACAGGTCCTGCCGCAGCCTGCCGGCCGGCTCGCGCGCGTTGCCGTCGATGAGCATGTGCTGCGTGAGCCTCGTCAGGCCGCTCTGGATCCCATCGTCCACCGCGCCCACGGCGAAGGACACCACCATCACGGCGTCGTGCGCCTCGCGCGGGGCGAGCAGCACGCGGGCGCCGGCGTCCTTGCGCTCGCCCTCCTCGACCGCGAAGGGCGCAGCGGCGGCGGGCGGCGTGACGAGCGACGCGACGATGGCCGCGGCGATGTACGGCGCGAGGCTCGGCTTCACTCGACCTCCAAGCGGTCGAGCAGCCGCGCGCTCAGGGGCTCGGAGAGCGTGACCTGTACGCGGCCGGGCTGCTCCGTGACGACGAGGCCGAGGCGCTGCGCGCGGTCCTTCGTGATCAGGAACGTCTTCGCGTCCGGTGTCGCGCCTCCGGGGGCGAGCGCGCTCAAGCGTTCGCTCCACCAGTCGAGGTGCCGGCCCCCGAAGCGATAGTGGCGCAGATAGGCCGCGTACTTCTGCGCGCTGTTCGCCTCCGCCGCGGGCGACACGGGCGCCTCCTCCTCACCAGCGACGGCGAACGCGACCACGAGTGCCACGACGACGACAGCCGCGCCGCCGGCGAGCCACGGCAGCTTCCCTCGCCAACGCGCGGCGGCGGCCACGCTGCCGAGCGACGCCCCCTCGAAGCGCGCGGCGGCCCCGCCGGCCGAGGGGACAGACTTGCCGATCTTCATCACCGGCGCGGCGGATTTGGGCCGCTTGGCCCGCCGGCGCCGCGGCTCGGTGACCTCGTCGTCGACGGCGGCGCTCGGGTGCTGGAGCGGGCGGGCGAGCTCGAGCTCGTCCGACGGTGCCGCAGCGAGCGCCGCGACGGCAGGGGCCCCCGGACCGCGCGACATCTCCGCCGGCCCGAGGGGAGCGGCGTCCGCCGACGGAAACGTGATCGCGCGCGGCATCTCCGTCGTCGCGGCCGCGAAGGGCGCCGTGCCGGCAGGAGGCCCGAACGGGCTCGCGGGCCGCTCCCCCGTCGGCAGACCGAACGGGCTCGGCGGCGCCGAGGGCGGCCCGGTCAAGGTGCCCGGCGGGGTGCTCTGCCGCGTCGACGGTGCGCCGTAGCGACCGCGGCTCAAGCTCATCATGCCGCCGGGGGCGAGCCACGCGCCCCCGCAGCCGGCGCAGAGATCGACCTCCTCCCCGAGGATGACGATGGCGCTCATGTCCTTGTCGCAAGCCGGACAGCGACGCTTGCGTGCGCCGGGCGCGGCCAGCAGGCGGGCGATGTGGTCGCTGCTGGTCGCGAGCTCCTCGACGAGAAAACGGTAGGCGGCGTCCCGCTCGAGGAACCAGCCGGAGCAGGCGCCGCACGAGCGCGCGCCCGGGTAGACGTGCTCGGGATCGAGCGTGCTGCGAGCCCCGCATCCCGGGCACTCGGCGTTATCGACGAGATCGTGCATCGGCGTCGCCAGTTCGCGCTCCTCGGCGCGAGCATAGCTCACGCGCTGCCGAGCTTGCTGAAGCCCTCCGCTGCCGCGCGCAGCGTGTCCATGCGCTTGCAGAACGCGAAACGCACCAGGCGCCTGCCCTCGTCCAGCGCCGCGGCATAGAACGGCGAGGGCGGGATGGCGGCGACGCCCGCGCGCTCGATGAGGTACCGCGCGAACGCGCGGTCATCGCCCCGATCGAACACGCGCCGAAAGTCAGCCAGCACGAAGTAGGTGCCGTCGGGCACGGCGACGTCGAAGCCGCTCTCACGCAGCGTCGCCACGAGGAAGTCACGCCGCTCGCTGTACGCGAGCCGCAGCTCGCGGAAGAAGTCGTCGGAGTAACGCGTGAGCGCCTCCCCCATGGCGACCTGCAGGGGCGTGGCCCCCGCGAACGTGGTGAACTGGTGCGCGGCCTGCGCGGCGGCGATCAGCGTCGGCGGCCCGCTCAGCCAGCCGACCTTCCAGCCCGTGAACGAGAAGGTCTTGCCCGTGCTCGACGCCGTCAGCGTACGCTCGAACATGCCCGGCAGGGTCGCGAGCGGCACGTGCTCGGCCTCGCCATAGGTGAGGTGCTCGTACACCTCGTCCGAGAGCACCAGGAGATCCCGCTCCTGCGCCACGCGGGCGATGACGTCGAGCTCCGCGCGTGTGAACACCTTGCCCGTCGGGTTGTGCGGGGTGTTCAGCACGATCATGCGCGTCTTGTCGCTGAGCTGCGCGCGCAGCGCGTCCTCGTCGAGCGCGAACGCCGGGAAGCGCAGGGTGACGAAGCGCGGCACGGCGCCGGCGAGCGTCACCACAGCCGGGTAGCTGTCGTAGAAAGGCTCGAAGAGCACGACCTCGTCGCCCGGCTCGAGCAGGCCGAGCAGCGCCACGGCGATGGCCTCCGTCGCGCCGCAGGTGACGAGCACGCCCCGCAGCGGCTCTACCTCGAGGCCGTAGTGCTTCTTCTGGTGCGCGGCCACGGCGAGGGCGAGCGTCGGCACCCCGAGCGAGCGGGCGTATTGGTTGTGACCCGCCTGCAGCGCGCGCACGGCGGCGTCGACGATGCCGGGCGGCCCTTCGAAGTCGGGGAAGCCCTGCGAGAGGTTGATGGCCCCGTGCTCGTTCGCAAGGCTCGTCATCTCCGCGAAGATCGACGTGCCGAAGGGCGCGAGCCGCGTGCTCACGCGAGCGCTCATGCCTTCCGCCGGCGGCCGGCGCCGACGACGACGAGGCCGAGCAAGGCCAGCAGGCCGGCGACGCCTCCGCCGCGAGCCGCCGAGGCCGCGCGACACTGGCAGTCATCGCTGACCTCGGGCCCCGCGTCGGCGCTGCCCGCGTCGAGCGTCCCTGCGTCGGGCCCGGCGTCGCCTTCGCTGAGCGTCCCGGACACGATGCGCAGCGTGATGCTGCCATCGAAGTCGCGCGCGACCTGCTCGATATAGAAGCCGAGCGGACCGTCCGCCGCGTGCTCGATGTTGCGCTTGACGCCGTCGCCGCCGAGCACGCAGGCGTCGAACTCGTCCGCCGCCGCGAAGCGACAGCCGATGGGCATGTTCACGTTCAGGTAGCAGTCGTCGATGCAGTCGACGTTGCCCTGCTTCGGCTCCGGCTTGTTCGGCAGGTAGAGGTCGCCGTTGTTGATGTCGAGGAAGCCGAGCTCGCCCGTCGGCAGCTCGTTCTCGTCGATGCTGTAGACGTAGATGCCGGGGAAGTCGTCCTCCGTCTGGTTGTGCTTCGGGCCGCTGCGGTTCTCGACGAGCACGTAGCGCGGCGGGGAGCCGAAGCGCAGGATCGGGCCGCCCTCGAGGACGGGCTCCAGCGTAATCTCCATGGGCTCGCTGACGTCCTGCACCTCGCCCCAGCCGATCTGCAGGCGGCTGTGCGCGCTGAGGCCGCTGCCCGGTCGTCCCATGAGGTCTGTGATGACCGGCCCCTCGTACAGGTCCATGAAGCCGAGGTTGTGCCCGAACTCGTGCGTGTCGGGCGGGATGAAGGCGATGACCCCTACCGACAGCGTCGGCCCGGGATCACCAGCGTCGTCGCTACCGCCGTCGAGCGTTCCGGCGCCTGCGTCGTCGAGCGTGCCCGCGTCGTCCTCGGACGTCATCTCGCGTGGCGTCGTCGGGACGCTAAGCTCCTGGCCGAGCGCCGCCAGCGGCAGCCCGAGGCCGTCGAACAGATCGGTGCTCAAGATGATGCCGTCGAACCAACCGTCCGGCACGCCCTCCTGCACGCCGTTCACGTCGAACTGCGAGAGGTCGATGTCCTGCTCGTCCCGCACGCGCTCGATGAGGTTCGTGAGCGCCGTCTGCACCGCGCCGGAGAACAGCAGCTCCGCGTCGTCGATGAAGAAGCGGCAGTTGTTGACCGGCTTCCCGGGGATCGGGCACTCGTCGGGGTAGAGCACCGGGTCCGCCAACGTCGGGATGGGGTCGTAGCGGCCGAGGGACTGCGTCTGCCAGTACGCGCGGAAGGTGCCGGGCCCCCCCTCGGGATCGAAGTAGTCCTGCAGCGCCTGCCAGCGCGCCATGGGAAACGTGGTCGAGCCCGTGCGCGAGGGGATGACGAGGATGTGGCTCGTGCCCTCGTGCGGCACCTTGTTGCGGCCGATGTCGGTCTTGTCCTGCAGATGATCGATGGCGTGCGCCGACGAGGCGGCCGGCGCCACCAGCAGCACGAGCGCAGCCAGGAGCGAGACGGCGCGGGCGAGCCCGGCGCGGGCGGAGGTACGCTGTACGACGTGCATGGGCGGACGCTGAGCCCTTCAGGCTCGAGCGTCAACGCCCGCTCGCCGCCGCGACGCGGCTCAGCCCTCCTTCGGAACGCGCGCCTCGCCCTCGCTCGGCTGCGACACCGCGCGCACCATCTCCGCCGCCAGCGCGTCGTCCAGCACGAAGGCGAGGTCGGCCTGCGAGAGGATGCCGCAGCAGTGGCCCGCATCATCCACGACGATGGCACGCCGCACCTGCGCCTGCTCGAAGATGTGCACCACGTCCTCGACGTCGTCGTCCATGCCGACCGTCAGCGCCGGCGAGGTCATGCAGTCAGCGACCGTCAGCTCGAGCGGGTTGTCACCCTCGGCCAGCACGCGGGTGACGATGTCGCGATCGGTCAGCATGCCGATGGGCGTCGGGTCGTCGACCGAGTCCACCACGGGCAGCGCCCCGGAGTCGAGCTCGGCGAACAGGCGCGCCGCCTCTTCGATGGGTGTGTCCGGCGTGATGGTGCGCGGCTCGCGGGTCATCACGTCGGCGACCCGGTTCTTCGCGCCGCCGCGCATGGCGCCACGGGCTCCGTCCGGCACCTCCGCGGCCGAGCGCGTCTCCCGCTCGGCGCCGAGCTCCTCGTCGGACGCCTGCATCGACTCCATGTCGCTGATGCCCTCGTCGATCTCCGCTGCCTCGTCGAGCGTCGGGTTCCCTCGCTTCGCCATCATCTGCTCCTTTGCGCCCGCCTCTCGTGCGAAGTCTGCACGGGGCGTTCCACGTCACCGCGGCTCGCCCGCGCGCCGCACGCGCCGCCGTCAACGTCCGAGCGTGGCGCTTCGCGGCACGTGTGGCGGCGCCGCGCACTCTCTGCCGTCGGCGGCGGCGGTCGCCGGATGTCACCATCTCGCGGGGAAGGTCAGCCGCTTTGCGGTCTCGCCTCGCGCGAGGAGGAGCTCATGGGCAGCGCGTCGGAGCAGGTTCGAGATCCGGACGTCCTCGTCATCGGCGGCGGCATCGCCGGGCTGTGCGCCGCCATGGGCGCGAGCGAACGTGGGCTGCGCGTCACCGTCGTCGATCGGGACGAGCGCCTCGGCGGACGCGCCATGAGCTGGACGGACAGCGTCACGGGCGATCCGGTCCACATCGGCCCGCATGTGTTCATGACGGAGTACCCGAACGTGTTCTCGCTCCTCGAGCGCTGCGGCACGCGCGACAAGATCGTCTGGCAAGACGATCACTTCATCACCATCATGAACGGCCAGACCCCCGTGCGCATGAAGGCCTCGAGGCTGCCGGCTCCCATGCAGTTCCTCCCGAGCCTCATGAAGGACCCCGCGCTCAGCCGGGGCGACCTCCTCTCGACGCTGCCGGTGACGCTCTACGCGATGCAGATGACGGAGGACGACGTCCTGCGCATCGACGGCATGAACGCGTACGCCTTCCTGCGCCGCATGGGCGTGACGCGCGCGCACCTCGCTCACTTCTGGTCCTTCGCGTCCATGGCGATCATGAACGTCCCGCTCGAGGTCTGCTCGGCCGGCGCTCTTCTACGATTCTATAAACGTCTCATCGGACGCCGCGACTACTCCTTCGGCTTCGCGGACGGCGGTCTCGGCGACCTCTTCGCGCCGGCGGCCAAGCGCTTCATCGAGGCGCGCGGCGGCGAGGTGCGCCTCCAGAGCGAGGTGCGCGAGATCACCACCGACGAGCAGGGACGCGCGACCGGCGCGCTCTTGTCGGGCGGCGAGCGCATCCGCGCCGAGCAGACCGTCGCCGCGCTGCCGCCGAACGCCCTGCGCTGCCTCGCTCGCAAGGAGTGGCTGCAGCACGCGACCTTCCGTGACCTCGTCCACTTCCATCCCTCGCGCTACGTCAGCGTGTTCCTCTGGTTCGACAAGAAGCTCACCGACATGCGCATGTGGGCGCGCGTGCACCGCGCGCACGACCTGAACTGCGACTTCTACGACCTCAGCAACATCCACAGCGGCTGGCAGGGGCGGCCGAGCGTCATCGCCAGCAACATCATCTTCTGCGAGCGCGCCGCGCACATGAGCGACGACGAGATCATCTCTGCCACTCTGGCGGAGCTCGCGGAGAACATCCCGGCTGCCGAGGGCGCGACGGTGAAGCACGCCGTCGTGAACCGCATCCCCATGGCGATCCACTGTCCCTTCCCCGGCACCGAGCGCCGTCGCCCCCACTGGCGCTCGCCGGTCGAGAACCTCTGGCTCGCCGGCGACTGGGTGAAGACGGGGCTGCCCTCCTGCATGGAGAGCGCGGCCTACTCCGGCTTCCGCGTGGCCGAGGGCGTGCTCGCGAAGAAGGGCGTCGAGCACCGCCTCGCCGTCGAGCACGACCACATCGAGGGGCTCACCGCCGTGGTCGACGCCATGTCGCGGCGCTCGCCCGTGCGCCGCGCGCGCAAGCTGCTGCGCGCCGCCCGACGACGCGCGGGCGGCAGCGTCGTGCCGCGCGCGGTGGCGCCATGAGCGAGGGCGTGCTGACGAAGCTCGTCGGCCGGGCCGCCCAGGTGCGGGTTCTCGTCGAGCGCGAGCTGCGAGAGGGTGCCGGACGCTTGCCGGCGCTCCTGCGCCACCGAGCGCCCTACGCCGCGCTGCGCCGCTCGCTGCTCCAGCATCGCGCCGTCGTCGCGCTGATGCTCGCGCGGCGCCACGGCGTGCTGCAGGCGCTGGCGGCGGGCGGTCTCTCTGACGGAGAGCTCGCGGAGCGGACAGGGCTGCACAAGGACGCCACGAGGACGCTCCTGCTCGTCCTCGAAGCGCAGGGGGTGATCGAGCGCCGGGGACAGCGCGCCTGCCTGACGCCCTTCGCGCGCGCCGCGCTGCTCGACGACGGCCCCATCACGCTCGGCCCCATCCTGGAGCTGCTGGCCGCGTTCTCCAGCGCCTTCGACGAGCTCTCCGATGGCCTCCGCTCCGGCGCGGCGCCGCCGTCTCTCAGCGTGATGCAGGACGAGCGACAGTCCGAGGCGTTCCTGCAGGCGGTGAACGCCTGGCTCTTCGCCGCCGGCGCGGAGCTGCTCGCGCGCGTCGCCCTGCCGGACGTCCGTCGCTTCATCGTCGGCTCCATGGGCGTGAGCATGAGTTCCTTGCTGCTCGAGCGCTTCCCGGAGGCGCGCGTGACCTACGGCTGCCTCGAGCACCTCGTGCGCCGCATCCCGTCGCTGCGCGCGCGCTACGGCGTCGAGGCGCGGCGCGTCGACGGCATGCACGTGCACGGCGGCGACCCCGAGGCGGATCGCTGGGGTACGGAGTCGTTCGACCTCGTGCTCCTGACCAAGAAGATGGTGCTCGCGCCCGAGCAGCGGCTCGGCGAGCGCTTCGCGAAGAAGGCCTACTCGGTCCTGCGGCCCGGCGGCGCGCTCGTCCTCTGGGAGGCCATTCACGACGAGCGCGGGCCGCCCTCGCTCCCCCTCGCCATGGAGACGGTGCTCGACCTCGGGGTCAGCCCGGTGGGCGCGCTGCTGACCCGTCAGAGCATGCGCGGCACCTTGCTGCAGATCGGCTTCCGCGACGTCGAGTTCGTCACCTGCATGGGCGGCGAGACGACCTTCGCCGTCGCGCGTCGCCCCTCATAGGCGCGCTCGTCGTCGAGAGGAGCCCCCTTCACGCCGCGAGGGCGAGGCCGAGGCGCGTCGCGAGCGCCTTCGGCACGACGAAGTGCGTGACGCTGATGCAGGGGTTGTGTCCGCTCGGCGGCGGATAGGGATAGACCGAGCGGCTGCGCACGCAGTGGGCGTCGACGCGCAAGTAGCCCGCGCGCTCGGCGCACTCGGACCAGCTCGCGCGCGAGGGGCCTTCTTCGAGCGCGGACGGCGGGCGGGTCACGGCAGGGCGGAGCCCCTGGCCGCTGCGCTCGTGCACGTACTTGAAGCCCGCGTGGTAGGTGTTCCACGCCGTCTCGAGCAGATCCTCGACGGACAGCGCGCTCTCCTCGGTGAACAGGAGCACGATGCCCGCGCGGCAGTAGCCCTCGAGGACGCGCGTCATGGTCTCATCGGCGAGCTCGCCGTCCGGCGCGCGCACCTCGTGAAGACCGTTGCCCACCAGCATGACGGCCCCCTCGGCGGGCAAGCCGAACGACGACAGCGCGTCGAGCAGGA
Source organism: uncultured Myxococcales bacterium (assembly GCA_964388085.1). Lineage (GTDB taxonomy): Bacteria > Myxococcota > UBA727 > UBA727 > CAYLZW01 > CAYLZW01. The sequence continues at coordinate 35,028 of CAYLZW010000022.1, forward strand.
TGGCGGGCTCTCCGATGTCGGCCTTCCGGACGAAGCGCATGTCCGCCGGCAGACGTCCGGCGCGCTGCTCGTCGACGGCGGCGTCGATGGCCGCCTCCTCGAGGTCCGCGCCGACGTAGCGCACGCGCTCGTCGCCGCTGCGCGCGAAGCGCTGCCGGGTCGCCTCTCCGCGACCGAGCGCGTGCTCGATGAAGACGTCGTAACGAAACCCCGTCTGCGCGCAGAAGGCGTCGAGCGCGTCATTTGCCTTCTCGAAGCTTTTCGCGTTCGCCACCTGGCTCGCCGCGACGTTCGCGGAGCGCTCGACCCACACGGCCCCGCGTCCGCGACGCAGGATGTCGGGGAGCTGCGCCAGGTACGGCTGGTAGGCCTCGATGATGCCCATGGGGCCGGGCCCGCGCTCCAGCACCCGGCGCCCCACCACGCCGAGCCGCCCTTGCTCGTCGACGACACCGGCGGCACGCAGGATCGAGAGCGCCACCTCGCCGGCCGCCGGCGCGCGCGGACACAGGTCCTGCGCGCGCGCGACGCTCTCCTGCAGCACCCCCGCGCCCTTGCCGCTCGCCTGCAGCGCGACGACCAGCGGCACCAGCAGCGAGCCGACATCGACCTCTTCGGGAGACGCCATCCACAGGCCCGAGTCCCTCGTGGCGACGGCGGTCGGCAACGCGCGCGCTTGTGCGAGGAGCGGCGCGCTGTCGACGTCGTCACCGTGCAGCGCTTCCGCCCAGCGAGAGGAGATGCGTAGGCCGCCGTCGTCCACCGGGGTCGTCTCTTCGAAAAGGCGCCGGGCGTGCCGGTGGGTCGCGAGCCGGTAGGCCTGGCCCGAGCGCGCGAGGTAGCCACGCGCGAGCAGGAAGCGGAGGTCGACGGCGAGCTCACGTCCGATGAGGCCCGGCTGCGTCGAGGAGACCGCCTCTCCGTCGAGCAGCCGCCGGGCCACGCCGAGCTCCCGGAGGGCGTGCACGACGTGACGCAACAACCACAGATCGGACGGCGCCGTGATGGCCGCCGTCAGCACCACCTGGCGCACGACGCTGCCCGCGTCGCGCACGAAGCCGAGCTCGAGCTCCGCGGCGGCCTCGCGGCAGGCGCGCTCCTCGACGAGGGTGATGGCCTCGAGCACGCGCGGGCCGTGCCACAAAAGATGCGGCACCCAGTCGCGAAAGCGCGTCCACGCCGACGGCTCGAGGTACGGGAAGCCCGCGCTCGTGCGTCCGCTCGGCCGCGTCATGACGACGGCCAGCTCGCGCGCGAGCGGGGAGCCAGCGATGGCGGGATCCGCCAGAAGGCGCTCGGTGAGGGGCATGCCGCTCTCCTTCACCGTCCGCCTTAGCAGCTCCGCGCGTCGGGCGCGCGGCGACGAGGTTTGAACCCTCGTCGCCGCAAAGGAGCGTCTTCGGAGCGGGAGCAAGAACCGGCAAAGTTGGCGAAGGGGGAGGGATTCGAACCCTCGGATGCTCGCGCATCGACGGATTTC
>CAYLZW010000023.1:0-36479 GCA_964388085.1 uncultured Myxococcales bacterium
AGAACGTGCAGACGACGCTCATCCCGGCCGGCGGCGCCACCATCGTCGAGCTCGATCTGCAGGTGCCCGGCACCTACGTGCTCGTCGACCACTCGCTCTTCCGCGCCTTCAACAAGGGCGCGCTCGGCATGCTGAAGGTGGAAGGACCCGAGGCGAACGAGCTGTACACCGGCAAGGAGGTCGACTCGGTCTACCTCTCGGACAAGGCCGACCCGTCGCCCGGTATGCAGGCCGTGGCGAGCGCCGTGAAGTCCGGCGCCGTGACCATGGAGCAGCGCATCGCGGCCGGTAAGGAGCTGTTCGCGGGCACCTGTTCGGTCTGTCATCAGGCGACCGGCCTCGGCATCCCCGAGGTGTTCCCGCCGCTGGCCGGCTCCGATTTCCTGATGGCCGACAAGCGGCGCTCCATCGAGATCGTCTTGAACGGCCTCTCCGGCCCCATCACCGTGAACGGCAGCGCCTTCAACTCCGTGATGCCGCCCATGAGCCAGTTGAATGACGACGAGGTGGCGAACATCCTCACCTTCGTACGCAACAGCTTCGGCAATCACGGCGAGGCCGTCACCCCGGAGGAGGTGAAGGTCGTCCGCGCGACCACCGAGCGCCCCGCGGGAGCGGCGCATTGACCGCCACCAGCCTGCTCCTGCTGGTGCTCGCCGCCGCCGCTCCGCAGGGCGCGGCGGGCGCGAGCTCCGGCCCGGACGGCGACATGGTGCTGGTCGGCCCGGGGACGTGGCGCTCGCTCTACGCGCCGGACGCGGAGGACGGTGCTTCTGCAACTATGGAAGTGAAGCGGTTCGCGCTCGATCGCTACCCCGTCACGAACGCCGAGTTCCTCGCCTTCGTGACGAAGGAGCCGCGCTGGCGCAAGGGCTCGGCCGCTGGGCTCTTCGTCGACGACCGCTACCTGCGGCGCTGGCAAGGCGCGCTGCGCCTCGGCGAAGGCGCGCCGGCTCGCGCGCCCGTCGTCGACGTCAGTTGGTTCGCGGCCAAGGCGTACTGCGCGTCGCTCGGCAAGCGCCTGCCGAGCGAGGCCGAGTGGGAGCTCGCCGCGCTGGCGGGAGAGCGCGCGCTCGACGGACGCAGCGAGCCGGGTTTCAACGAGCGCATCCTCTCCTGGTACGCGTCCGCGACGCCCCAGCGGCTCCCCGACGTCGGAGGGCGCGCGCCCAACGCCTGGGGCGTGCACGACCTGCACGGCCTCGTGTGGGAGTGGGTGCACGACTACGCCAGCACCTTCGCGCCCGGCGACAGCAGGAAGGGGGACGACGACGAGCCGCAGAAGGTGTGCGGCGCGGGGGCCGCCTCCGCCACGGAGAAGTCGGACTACGCCGCCTTCATGCGCACCGCCTTTCGCAGCTCGCTCGAGGGCCGTTACACGAGCGGCAGCCTCGGCTTCCGCTGCGCGCGCGACCTCGAGGAGGGTTCATGAACAGCCGCATCGCCCGCCGCGCCCCGCGCTCGTCCTTGGCTCTGCTGTGCTTCGGTCTGCTGTTGGCAGCCGCTGCGCCGGCCGCTGCCAAGCCCCTGCCGTCGACGTCAATGTACCGGCTGAGCGGTGCCTTCACCGATCAGACGGGCGCGAGCGTGACCCTGGACGTCTTCCGCGGGCAGCCGGTGCTCATCGGGATGGTGTACGCGTCGTGCCCGAGCGCTTGCCCGCTGCTCATCACGCGCCTCAAGCGGGTGCTCGCCGACCTGCCGGCGGAGTCGCGCGCACGGGTGAAGGTCGTGCTCGTCTCCCTCGACCCGAAGCGCGATACGCCGCAGAAGCTCACGGAGCTCGCCAAGGTGCACGGCCTCGAGCACCAGCGCTGGCGGCTGCTGCGCGGTGACGACGACGCCATGCGCGAGGTCGCCGCCGTGCTCGGTGTGCGATTTCGCGACGACGGCGGCGGCCTCATCAGCCACACGTCCAACATCGCGCTGCTCGACCGGGACGGCGTCATCTTGCTGCAGACCGAAGACCTGAGCCCGCCGCCGCCGGCGCTGCTCGAGAGCGTGCGCTCGCTCAGCGCGCCCGGCACGTGAAGGGGGCGCACGGGCTGCTGCCGTCGATTTTATAGTTGTCAACCTGACAAAGTCGTACGGATCCGTGATGGACCCATGACAGCCAATCGGCACAATGACGTCATGATCTCGAAGGCTGAGCTCCCCCCGAAGCCCCTCTTGCGCGGCTCCTCGCACCAGGCGGCGTTCTTCGCCGCGCTCGGCGCCGGCGCGTTCCTGATCAGCGCCGCCGCCGCGCGAGGACACGCGCTCATCGCGGTCGTGTACGTCGTCTCGCTGATGGCCATGTACGGCGTCAGCGCGCTCTATCACCGGCCCGCCTGGCAACCGAAGACGAAAGCGCTCATGCGGCGCCTCGACCACTCGGCGATCTTCCTGCTCATCGCCGGCACCTACACTCCCTTCTGCGTGCTCGGCGTCGACCCGAAGCAGGGCAGCGTGCTGCTCCTCATCGTATGGAGCGGCGCCGTGTTAGGCATCGCGCAAAAGCTTCTCTGGCCGCACACGCCTCGCTGGTTGACCGCCGCGCCCTACGTCGTGCTCGGCTGGGTGGCGGTCGCCTCCATCCCCTACGCGACGCCGACCATGGGCGCCGACGGCATCGTGCTGCTGCTCCTCGGCGGCATCGCGTACACCATCGGCGCCGTCGTGTACGCGCTGCGGCGGCCAAACCCCTCCCCGCTCGTGTTTGGCTACCACGAGATTTTTCACGCGCTGGTCATCGTCGCGAGCGTGCTGCACTTCATCGCGGTCACGCGCATCGTGCTTCGCTGAGCGCCGAGCAGCCGCTGCCTCCCCCTCCCCTGGTCGTGTACGCGCAGGTGACTGCGCCAAAACCCCCCAGCGTCTCGCGCGAGGGCGCGGCCATCCCGCCTACGACCGGATGCGCGCGCGGGCCCAGCGCTTGCTTTGCGTCACCTCCTTTTGGAGGTGAACGTTTCATGTCGGGTACGGCGGCGGCGTTTGACGATAGGCCCCTGAAGCTTGCTCTCGACGGGGCCCGGCAACGGACCGCGCGGGTGATCCCGGACGCCGAGTGGACGCTGTTCGCGCCCACCATCGAGCGCGTGCTGGAACTCAAGCGGGAGCGGCACGCGCTCATCCTGGCGCACAACTACCAACGGCCCGAGATCTTCCATGGCATCGCCGACGTCACCGGCGACTCGCTGGCCCTCGCGCGCGCCGCGGCGCGAACCGACGCGCCCGTGATCGTCATGTGCGGCGTCCACTTCATGGCGGAGACGGCCAAGCTCCTAAACCCCGAGAAGACCGTCCTGCTGCCGGACCTCGAGGCCGGCTGCTCGCTCGCCGCGTCGATCACCGCCGACGACGTGCGCGCGCTCAAGCGCGAGCACCCGGGTGTCCCCGTCGTCACCTACGTGAACACGAGCGCGGCCGTGAAGGCCGAGTCCGACGTGTGCTGCACCTCGGCCAACGCCGTCGAGGTCGTCCGCCGGCTCGCTAGCGAGCGCGTCATCTTTCTGCCCGACGAGTACCTCGGCCACTACGTCGCCCAGCAGCTCCGCTGCGAGGTCATCCTCGCGAGCGGGCGCTGCGAGGTGCACGAGCGCTTCACGGGCGAAGAGATCCGACGCTTCCGCGAGGAGAGCGAGGGCCTCTACGTCATCGCGCACCCCGAGTGTGCGCCGGACGTGCTCGCGGCCGCCGACTTCGTGGGCTCGACGAGCGCCATGGTCGCGGAGCTGCGCACCCGTCGTCCTCGGCGGGTAGCCATGATCACCGAGTGCTCCATGGCGGACAACGTCGCGAGCGAGCTGCCGGAGGTCGAGTTCGTGAAGCCGTGCCACCTGTGTCCACACATGGCGCGCATCTCGCTCGAGAACGTCGCGCAGGCGCTCGAGCTAGGCCGGCACGTCATCGATGTCCCCGCCGAGATCGCGCCGAGAGCGCGGCGCGCGGTCCTTCGGATGCTCGACGTCGCGGGCCGCGCATGACGTTCTTCGCCGTCACGGTCGATGAGCACGTCGACGTGTTGATCCTGGGCGGCGGCGCCGCGGGCCTGACGGCGGCGCTCGGCAGCGACGGCGGACGCGTGCTGCTGGTCGCCGAGAGCCCGGCGGGCGCCGGCGGCGCGACCCCGCTCGCACAGGGTGGCGTCGCGGCCGCCGTGGGCGAGGACGACGCGCCCGGCTGGCACGTCGAGGACACGCTGCTGGCGGGCCACGGGCTCGGCAACGAGATGGCGGTACGCACGCTCGCCGACGCCGCCGGCGACGTCATCGATCGGCTGACGGCGCTCGGCGTCCGCTTCGATCGCGAGCAGACGGGTGCGCTCGAGCTCGGCCTCGAAGCCGCGCACCGGCGCCCCCGCATCGTGCACGCCCAAGATCGGACCGGCGCCGCCATCGCGGTCGCGCTCGCGCAGGCGGTCTCCCGGCGGCAAAACATCGAGGTCCGCGCAGGCACGAGCGTGCTGGCGCTCGCGACGGACGGCGTCGGCGTCGTCGGCGCGTTGCTCGAGCGCGAAGGGCGGCGCAGCGTCGTCGGCGCCGACGCCGTCGTGCTCGCGACCGGCGGGGTCGGCGCCCTCTACCCGGCGAGCACCAACCCCGAGAGCGCGCTCGGCGACGGGCTCGCCTACGCCGCGGAGTGCGGCGCGGCGCTCTCGGACCTCGAGTTCGTGCAGTTCCATCCCACCGCGCTCGAAGGCGGCGAGGGGACCCGCCCGCTGCTCTCTGAGGCGCTGCGCGGCGCCGGCGCGGTGCTCGTCGACGAGCGCGGTCGCCCCTTCATGTCGGACTGGCACCGCCTCGGCGATCTGGGGCCGCGCGACGTGGTGGCCCGCGCGCTCTGGCGGCGCCGGCAGCAAGGCGGGGCGCGCAGTTACCTTGACGTTCGCAGGATTATCGAATCGGGGCGGGGAGCGAGCTTCCCCGCGATGCTGGCCGTCTGCCACGCCGCGGGGCTCGACCCCGGACGCGATCTCTTGCCCGTGGCGCCAGCCGCCCACTACCACATGGGCGGGGTGGCGACCGACCTCGCCGGACGAACGTCGCTGCCTGGCTTGTGGGCCTGCGGCGAGGTCGCCTGCACGGGCGCGCACGGCGCCAATCGCCTCGCGAGCAACTCGCTGCTGGAGGCGCTCGTGTTCGGCGAGCGGGTCGCGCACGACATCGCCGGGGCCGCCCGACGCGAGAAGAGCGCGAACGCTCGCTTGCCGGTCCGCGTCGCCAGCCGCGGCAGGCGGGCGGCCGACGAGGAAGCGGCGCGCGCGATCCGCCGCATCATGGGCAGCGCCGTCGGCGTCGTGCGGCACGGAGGCACCTTGCTGCGAGCGGCGCAGGAGCTCGAGGACATGACGATCAGCGCAGAGCTCTCGCCGCAGACGCGGGCCAACGCGCTGGCCGCCTTCACCATCGCCGCGGCCGCGCTGCTCCGTCGGGAGAGCCGGGGCGCGCACTTCCGCGCCGACTTCCCCCGCGCGGTCGCGTCGCGCACCGCGCGCAGCCGCACGACGCTGGCGCAGCTTCGCGCTGCGGTGCGCTGCGCGGGCGAGCGCCGCCCGGCGATAAGCAAGCGGGGCGCCGACGCGCGCGGCTGATCGCCTTCGAGCGGCCGAGCGACGCGGCGGCTCAGGAGGGCAGGGTCTCGTCGGTGGTCACCTGCAGGCGCTTCGCGAGGCGATGCAGATTCCCGCGGTCCACATGGAGGGCGCGCGCGGCCTTGGACAGGTTCCCGTTCGCCTCCTCGAGCGCCTCCTTCACGAGCTCGCGCTTGTAGCGCGCCACGGCCTCGGCGAGGGGTAGCCGCGCTCGGGCTCGCTTACGCTCGAGCGTCCGCTCCGGGTGCGCGCGCGCGACGCCGGTCGGCCGCGCGCCGTCGCCGAGGGCCAGGTGATCGGCCGCGATGACGACGCAGGCGCTGTTCTTCGTGAGCGTCGACGCGCGCAGGGCCGCTCGCTGCAAGAGGTGCTCGAGCTCGCGCACGTTGCCGGGCCAGTCGTAGCCGAGCAGCGCCACGCGCGCGTCCGGCGTGAGGCGTAGCGGCGGCAGGCCGAGGCGCGCGCGCGCGGTGTCGAGAAAGTAGCTCGCGAGCACGAGCACGTCGTCGCGGCGCTCACGCAGGGGCGGAACCGTGAGGGGATAGACGGCCAGGCGATGGTAGAGGTCGGCACGGAAGCGCCCGGCGGCGACCTCCCGCTCGAGATCCCGGTTGGTGGCGGCGAGCACCCGCACGTCGACGGAGAAGGTGCGATCGGAGCCGACACGCTGGAGCTCGCCGGTCTGCAGCACGCGCAAGAGCTTCGCCTGGATCGCTAGCGGCAGCTCGCCCACCTCGTCGAGAAAGAGCGTCCCTCCATCGGCCGCCTCGAACTTACCGGCGCGGTTCTCGTTGGCGCCCGTGAAGGCGCCCTTGGTGTGCCCGTACAGCTCGCTCTCCGCGATGGCCTCCGGCAGCGCCGCGCAGTTGACATAGAGGATCGGCCGCTTGCTTCTGCCCGACTGCGCGTGGATGGAGCGCGCGATGACCTCCTTGCCGACGCCGGTCTCCCCGAGGATCAGCACGCGGATGTCGGACTGCGCGAGCATCTCGGCCTCGCGACGCACCTGGTTCGCCGCCTCGCTGATGCCGATGAACTCAGCGCCCACCCGCGCGCTCACCTCCTCCTGGAGCAGGCTGCGCACGCTGCTCTGCTGCTGCGCCTGCCGCTCGAGGCTCGAGACGAGCATCGCCGTGCGCTGGGCGGCGGCGAGCAGGGAGGCGAAGATCGCGAGCGCCCCCATCTGCGAGCGGAGGAAGCCCGCGGGGTGCGCTCGGTCGACCGTCAGTACGCCCACGGTGGTGTCTTCGATGCGCAGCGGGCAGCCCATGCAGGAATGCACGGCGAGCTCGTGCGACGCATCGAGCAGGTAGTCGGCGAGGGGATCGAGCGACTCCTCGTTGTCGAAGAAGCGCACGGGACCGTCGGCGGCGAGGATGTCCCGCAGCCGCCCGTGCTCCTCGGGGACAAAGCGCCGCCCGAGCACGTCCGCCGAGAGCCCCGTCGCGGCCACCGGCACGAGCGATCCGTCGGCGTCGAGCCGCAGAAAGCACGCGGCGTCGGCGTCGAGCACCTCCGCGACGCTGCGCAGCAACCTCACGTAGCGGTCTTGATCGTCGAGCGACGCGCCCAGGTCGAGGGCGACCGAGAGCAGCGCGTCCTCGAGGCGGGTGGGCGATGTGCTCTTCACAACCTCTGTCGTCGTCTCCACACGAGCTCCTCGTTGTCATCTCGACTCGCCGCGCTCCCCGAGCAAGCGAGCAGCGCGCGGCGCACGCGTGGCATGCCGACTGCAAACCCCACGCCCGCGAGCGGCGCGACGCGCTTATCTCGAGGTGGGGGAAGGCAAGGGAAATGGACGCAAAGAATCGGAGCGAGCACGCGTGCGCCTGTACGCAGCCACACAGTGACGCCGGTCAAGCGGGCGAACGCACGCAGCCGGCGCCCGGGCTCGCGGAGCTCACACACCACGAGCACGTGGAGGAGTGGTCGGTGGACGAGCTCATCCGGCACCTCATCGACGAGTTTCACGTGCCGGCGCGGCGCGACACCCCTCGTCTGCTCGCAGAGATGGAGGCCGCGCGCGACGCCATGGCGGGTGGCTCCGCCGCGCTCGACGAGCTCGCGCGGCTGGTCGCCGAGATCGCGCGCGATCTCCTCGATCACATGGAGAAGGAAGAGAACGTGCTCTTCCCCTGGATTCGTTCCGGTCGCGGCCGAAGCGCGCACGGTCCGATTCGCGCCATGACCGGCGAGCACAGCCACAGCGTCGAGCAGCTCGATCACGTGCGCGCGCTGCGCGAGAGCCTGCTGCGCCCCGACACGCCGGACGCCGTCATCTCCTTTCTGGAGCGGCTCGAGGCCTTCGAGATCGAGCTCCGCGAGCACACACGGATCGAGAACGACGTCCTCTTTTTGAGGGCGCTGCAAGGGTGGTGAGCGATGACCGAGATCGAGGCGCCGCGGGCGCCGGCCACGAATGACGCGGAGCTGATCGAGGGCCCCTTGCCGCTCCCGCAGCGACTGCTCGACAGCCCCTTCCTGCTCCTCGTCGTGGGCTTCGTCGTGATGTTCGTCTTCTACACCGTGTGGGGCGTCATCGAGGTCATGTCGCTCACGCCCGCTCCGCTGCCGTAACGCGAGGCCGACAATGAGCGAGTTGCATTCCGGGATCATTTCTCCGAAGGGGAACTGGTGGCTCCCCGCCGGCAAACAAGAGCGGGTGTGGGTCACCGTCGCCTTCATCTGGTGCATGGTGCTCTTCGCGATGATGCCGCTCTGGCACCTGAAGGGTGGCCAGAACCCGAGCGGCATCCGGCACAAGGTGGACCCGGCGGAGTTCTCCGCGCGCGTGGAGCGCATGGTCGCCGACTACAAGGTCGCCGAGGAAGGCGGCTTCCCCGTGGTCGAGCCTCCCCCTGGCTCCGACGTCTACCTGCTCGGCCGCATGTGGAGCTGGTACCCGGTGCTGAAGCTGAAGGAGGGCGCCGAGTACACGCTGCACCTCTCCTCGGTCGACGTGAACCATGGCTTCAGCCTGTATCCGGTCAACGTGAACTTCCACGTGGTGCCTGGCTATGACTACGGCCTCAAGGTCCGGCCGAACAAGGCCGGCGAGCACAAGATCATCTGCAACGAGTTCTGCGGCGTCGGCCACCACATGATGGTCGGCAAGGTCATCGTCACGCCCGCGGACGGGAGCGACGCCGCGGGCGCCGGCAACGAGAACGACGACAACCAGAGAGGGGAGCCGCGATGAACGCCAGCCCCGTGATCGAGAGGCTCGCCTTCCGCTTTCGCACCTGCCCGGTGACCGGCCGGCGCGTGGACGCGCACGCGGAGCGGCTCATCAAGCTGAACGCCGTCGCCGCCGTGGTCGCGTTTCTCATCGGCGTCATCGCCGCCACCATGATCGTACTGACGCGCTGGCAAGCGGTGCACCTCCTGCCGGCGGACCTGTTCTATCGCTGGCTGACGATGCACGGCCTGAACATGCTGATCTTCTGGATCATCTTCTTCGAGATGGCCGTGCTGTACTTCTGCGGGCCGGTGCTGCTCTCGAGTCGCATGCCCGGGCCAAAGCTCGGTTATCTCGCGTTCGGCCTGATGGTGCTGGGCGCGGTGCTCGTCGACGTCATGGTGCTCATGGGCAAGGCCGATGTGCTGTTCACGTCGTATCCTCCGCTGAAGGCCGATCCACTCTATTACCTCGGTATCATTCTATTCGCGCTGGGCGGCCTCATCGTCTGCGGCCTGTTCTTCGCGACCCTCGTCGTGGCCAGACGCGAGAAGAGCTATCAGGGCTCGGTGCCGCTCGTCACCTTCGGCGCGCTGACGGCGGCCATCATCGCCGTCATCACGCTCGTGCACGGCGCGATCATCTACATCCCGACGTTTCTCTGGTCGCTCGGCCTCATGCCGATGGACCCGCAGCTCTACCGCCTCATCTTCTGGGCGCTCGGTCACTCGTCACAGCAGATCAACGTCTCGGCGCAGGTGGCGGTCTGGTACCTCATCGCGGGCATCTCGTGCGGTGGCGTCGTGTTGAACGAGAAGATCAGCCGCTCGGCGTTCGGCCTCTATGTGTTGTTCATCTCCATGGCGTCCGCCCATCACCTCCTCGTCGATCCCGGCTTCGGACCGTCCTGGAAGGTGTGGAACACGAGCTACGCCATGTACCTCGCGGTGCTCGCCTCCATGGTGCACGGCTTCACGGTGCCGGCCGGCGTCGAGATGGGCATGCGCCTTCGCGGCTTCGTGAAGGGCCGCTTCGAGTGGCTGCGCAAGGCGCCCTGGGATGACCCTGCCTTCGCGGCCATGGCGCTCTCGCTGGTCATCTTCGGCTTCATCGGCGGCATCACCGGCGTCACCATCGGCACCGAACAGATCAACATCCTCGCGCACAACACCATGCGCCTGCCGGGTCACTTCCACGCCACCGTCGTCGGAGGTACCGCGCTCGCGTTCATGGGCGTGACCTACTACGTGCTGCCGCTCATCTTTCAAAAGCGCATCGCCTTCTGGAAGCTGGCCAAGCTGCAGCCCTACATCTTCGCCGGCGGGCTCGTGCTCCTCTCGCTCTCGATGTCGTTCCAGGGTCTGTTCGGCGTCCCTCGTCGTCACTGGGACGTGACGTTCGCGAACGCGCCCTTCCCGGTGGAGTTCAGCCCGGCGGTAAACCTCTTTCAGGCGACCATGGGCATCGGCGGCCTCGTCATGGTGGTCGGCGGCCTGCTCTACATCCTCGTCGCCGTGTGGACCGTGTTCCTCGGCGCGCGCATCGGCGCGGACGATTTCAAGCCGGGCGCCATCGGCATCCCGCAAGGACTGACCAAGACGCCGCCGCAACAGCACGAGCACGTCTCCGAGGAGGTGCACAAGAAGGGGACGCCCGGCACCGTCGTGCTCGTGTTCATCTTCCTCGCCGTGTTCGCGCTCTACTACTTCACCAACTGGAAGATGCTCTCCTTCGTCTGGAAGATCGGTTGAGGACGTCATGCAGCGTGACGACGAGACCCAGCCGGCATCGCTCTTGCCGTTCGTGTTGCTGCAGTTCTGGGCCGGCACAACGACGACGTGGTGGTGGCTCGCCTTCGCGCGCCTCGAGTCGGCGCCCGAATGGCTACGGCGGGCCCAGGCGGTGTGCTTCGGCACCTCGCCGAGCGGGCTGCCCGACACCTACGGCTGGATGACGCTGGTCCTGGCGCCGCTCTCCATCGTGCTCGGCCTCCGCGTCATCTACGACGACGAGATCCCCGGCAGCGTGCGGCGCGCGCTCGGCACCTCCGTCGGCGCCGCCGTCTCGATCGCCATGGCGGCGGCGATGTGGCTGCAGGCGGGCCAGACGGTGACGCGTATCCTCGACGCGCGCGCGGCCACCGCCGCCGCCCGCTTGATCCCAGCCGCGCTCGACGAGATGCCGGTCTCCTACCCGCGGCTCGCGCGGGCCGCGCCGGCCTTTGCGCTCACAGACCAGCACGGCGACGACGTCACGCTCGCGCGCTTGGCGGGCGCCCCGTTCGTGGTGGCCTTCACGTTCGCGCATTGCCAGACGATCTGCCCGACGCTCGTGCGACAGGTGCGCGACGCCTCGTCCTCGTTCCCGGCCGGGACGCCGGTGCTGTACGTCACGCTCGATCCCTGGCGCGACACGCCGAGCAGCTTGCCCACCATCGCCGCCCGGTGGGAGCTGCGTGGCGAGGAGCGCGTGCTGAGCGGCGCGGTCCCGGCGGTCAACCGCGTGCTCGACGGCTTCGACGTGCCGCGCGGCCGGGACGAGCGCACGGGTGATGTGACGCACCGGGCGCTCGCCTACGTCGTCGACGGCGAAGGGAGCATCGCGTACGCGCTCGAGGGTGCCGCGTTGTCGTGGCTCGGAGAGGCCGTCCGCCGGGCGGCGCAGGGCGGACGGCCGTGAGCGCGCCCCAGCACCTGCCGGAGGGTCCCTCCGACGACGAGGGCACGGCGCTGCCCGTCAGCGCTCGCCTGCCGCGCATCGGAGAGCACCTGCGCCGCCCGCTGCAGCTCGTCGACCGCGTCTTCGATCGCGTGTATGGCTCCGCGCTCAACCCCCTGTACCAGACGGGCTCGCTCATCGTCGCCATGCTGCTCGTCATGCTGGTGAGCGGCCTGTACCTGTTCCTGCTCTACGACACCGCGCGTCCGTACGAGTCCATGCAGGCCATACAAGCGCAGCCCCTCGGGCGCTTTCTGCGCTCGCTGCATCGCTACTCCGCCGACGCCTCCATCGCGCTCGTGGCGGTGCACGCCATTCGCATGTTTCTGCAAGGGAGAAACTGGGGGGCGCGCGCGCTCGCGTGGCTGAGCGGGATCGTCGCGCTCGGCATCCTGCTGGTCTGCGGCTGGACCGGCCTCGTGCTCGTCTGGGACGAGCTGGCGCTCGAGGTGGCGCTGCGCGGCGCCGGCGTCCTCGATCTGCTGCCCATCTTTCCCGAGCCCATCGCGAGCATCTTCGTCAGCGGCAGCTCCGTCGGCGCGTCGTTCTTCTTCACCAACCTGTTTCTGCACCTCGCCCTGCCGACCGGGCTGCTCACCGCGCTCGGCGTGCACGTGCTCCGCCTGGCGCGACCCCAGCTCTTCCCTCCGCGGCGCGTGCTGCTCACCGTCGTCACCGCGCTGGCCGCGCTGGCGCTCGTGTGGCCCGTCGCGCTCGCGCCCGGCGCCAAGCTCGACGAGCTGCCCGGCTCCCTCGGCATGGATTGGTACTTCACGTTCTGGCTGCCGCTGTTCGCCTCCGTCGGTCCGGCCGGCACCGTCTCGATCCTCGGGGCGCTCGGGCTCCTCGCGGCGTCGGCGATCTGGTGGTGGCGACCGGGGAAGGTCGAGCGCCCGCCGCCGGCCTACGTCGACGAGCCCAACTGCCGCGGCTGCTCGCAGTGCTACGAAGACTGCCCTTACGGCGCCATCACCATGGTGCCGCGCAGCGTCGGCCACGGCTCCGAGATCGTGGCGCGCGTCGACCCCGCGCTGTGCACGAGCTGCGGCATCTGTACGGCGTCCTGCGACGTGCTGCGCGTCGGCCCGCCCGGACGCAGAGGCCGTGACCTGCTGCAGATCGTCAAGCGCTACGCAGCGGTGCGCGACCTGAGCGACGCGCTCATCTGGGTCGGCTGCAACCACAACCCCGCGGCCGCGGGCATGGAGCTCGAAGGCATCCGCGTCGAGCGCTTCCCCATCGAGTGCGCCGGCAGCCTGCACCTGACCTCGGTGCGCGCGTTCTTGAAGCGCGGCGCGCTCGGCGTCGTCATCGCGAGCTGCACGCCGCGAGACTGTCAGTTCCGCCACGGTCCTCGCTGGGTGAGGGCGCGCCTCGACGAGGCCCGTCACCCCGGCCTGCCGCAGGGAGCGGATCGGGAGCGCGTGCTGCTCCTCTCGCACTCCGAGGGCGAGCTGGACGAGGCCCGCGTCGCGCTGAAGGACTTCGTCGCGCGGGTCGCGCCCTTTATGTCTTCAGTTTCGGAGGTAACGAAACGAACCCCTACGGCGCTACGCGTCGCGGGTCGCTGGCTGCTGCGGGGGGTCGTGTCCTTCGCCATCGTCAGCGCCTTGGCGGCGCCGCGGCTCTTGCGCGCGGGCGCCGAGCCGAACGAGGGCGTGCTGCGCCTCGCCTTCAGCGACGTCGGGGCCAAGGTCGACGTCTGCCGCGAGATCAGCGACAGCGAGCGCGAGGCGATGCCCGTGCACATGCGCACCCTGGATCAGCGGCAGTGCCGGCGCAGCTTTCTCGACCACCACCTGCGCGTCACCGTCGATGGGCGAACGCTCATCGACAAGCGGGTAGAGGCCGGCGGCGCGCGGCACGACCGCCCCGCGCGCGTGCTCGAGCAGGTGTCGCTCGCTCCCGGGCCGCATGAGGTCAGCGTCGAATATGTGCCGCTCGTGCAGGGGGTGCCGGACGGCGACGCGGCGGGCGTGCGGGAGCTGCGCCTCGAACAGCGCCTGTCCGTCGTCGCTGGCCGGATTCACCGCGTCAGCTACTCCGCCGCGGACGCGCGCCTCGTCATGCCTGGCGAACGGGTCGCCCCATGAGCGGACGCTGACGCCGGAGCGGGGAGTTGATCGTGCTGCCCATCTCTGAGCTGCTCACCGCCGCGCTGCGTGAACCCGAGCCCGGCGCGTCCACCACGGGCAGCGCGGTCGGCCGCGACATCCTCCGCGCGCGGGCGCGCGCGGCGTCAGACCCCGCGGGCGTGCTCACGGACGACGAGGTGGCCGCGGGGAGCGACGTCAGCCTCGCGCCTGGCCCGGAGTGACGAGGGCGGCGGACGCCTCCGCGGGCTTCGCGGCCTCGCCCGCGCGACCGCCGAGCAGGTAGCGCGTCACGTCGTCGGCCGAGTAGTCGTCGGCGCCCTCGGCGAAGAAGCGCACGATGCCCGGCAGGTCATCGCCCGAGGTCACGAGCGGCTGCTCGAGGTAGCCGTTCTTCTGCGTCACGGGCATGCCGGCGGTGGCCAGCAGGCCGTTACACAGACAGGCGCGATCCACGGTGTCCTCGACGCGCCCGCCCTTGCGTACGTAGTCGTCGACGGGCTCGGAGGCGCAGCGATAGCCGAGCGTGCCGTCCTCCTTCTTGTAGGGCCGGCGCAGCATGCCGATGTTGCAGATGCGCGGTCGCGCGTCGCGGAGCTTCAAATCCGAGAGCGTGCGCGCCAGCTGCACGACCTTGAACGGGAACCCCGTCGGTGACGCGCGCGCGTCGGTCTTGACCTCGACCACACCGCCGCGCGCCTGCTGCTGCACGCGGCGGCGGAGCTCGTTGTCCATGCCGCTCTCCCGGCAATAGGCGTACGCCGTGCCGACCTGGATGCCGGCCGCTCCCTCTGCCAGCGCGCGACCAAGACCGGTCTCGTCACCGTAGCCGCCCGCGAGCCAGAAGGGTCGGCCGAGCTCCCGGAGCTTCTCGAGGTCGGCGGCGTCGCGCGGCCCGTAGCGCGGCTCGCCCTTATCGTCGAGCGTGAGCGGTCCCCGCGGCGGTGCGTTGTGCCCGCCGGCGGTGCGCAGCTCGACGACGAAGCCGTCGACGGGCCCGTCCGCTCGCTTCACGAGCGCTTGCGCGAGCACGTGCGAGGAGACGATGGGAACGAACCACGGGACGCGCAGCGCGCCACGCTGCTCGATGCCCGGCAGACAGGCGCGAGGCTCGAGGGTGATCTCGTAATGGTCATCCTTGTCCGCCCCCTCCACCTCGAGCGGGTAGCTCGCGAGCTCGTGCCCGGCGAGCCTCTGAAGCGCGCCCGGGACGCGAAGCGGAATGCCGGCGCCGATGAGGACGACGTCGACGCCGGCCAGCATGGCGCCGTAGAGCAGGGCCAGGTTCGGCAGCGAGGCCTTCTCGAGCAGGTTGAAGCCGACGGCGTTGTCGTGGCCCTGCTTCGCCAGCGTCACCTCGACGAAGGCGCCCGCCATGGCGAGGCGCTCGCGCGGGAGGGAGCGCTTGATGGTCCACATGGGCGTGAGGGGCGCGGGGCCGCCTTTGCCGTAGTGATCCTCGATGAGTCGCTCGCGAAACTCGCGATGGGGGAATTGCTCCAGCGCCAAGCGCGTCTCTTCATGCCCGCGCCGCAGGCGGTCGAGCAGCAGGCCGGTGACGCCCGTACCCGACACCACGCCGAGGTTGCCCGTCCGCGAGACGGCCCGCGCCAGGCGATAGGTCGAGATGGCGGCGCCCATGCCGCCTTGAATGATGAGGGGTCGGATCATCTTCCCTGTGCCCTTCTGGTTCACGGGCCCCAAACGGACACCGAGGGTTGAGCGTCCGCCGTCGTTGCAACAACCTCGCCTCCGCGGACGCGGCGCTTCTCGACGGACGCCGCCACGACGGTCGCTCCACGCGCCCCTCCCCCACGCGGCGGATGACGCAGCCGCCGGGCCATCTGCCACGGCACCGCGCGCGCGGCCTGCCATCGCGGCGTGGCGCTTGCTAATGGGCGGGCGGGCGCTCGTTCCCCTCGGAGGTGTCGCGTGAGGTCCTGTCTGCATGCTGAACGAACGTCGAAGGGCGTCGTCGTCGCGGCCGCGCTGTTCGCGCTGTCGTCGTCACTCGGAGCGTGTCGTGACCACAACGACGAGGTGCGCGCGCAGTCTTCCCCACAACCCAGCCGAGAAGCGGCTCCCGCGCCCGCCGCCGACCCGCTGAACCCGGTGCAGCAGGAGATGCGGCTCCTCCTGGCGGCGCTGCAAGGCACCGTGGCCGCCATCGCCGACGATGATCTCGCGAGCGTGCCAGCGCTCATCCACGGTGTGCATGGTGCGCGAGCGGCGACGGACGCCGCGCTCGAGAGCGGCAGCTACCGCCCGCCGAAGAACCCGGACCAGATCGAGGCCTTCAAGGCCATGGACGCCGCCTTCCACGACGAGCTCGTCGGCCTCGTCAAGGCGGCGCAGGCCGATGACCTGAGCGCAACCACGACGCAGCTCGGTGAGGTGCTCTCCCAGTGCAAGGCATGTCACGTCATGTTCCGCGAGCTGCCGCCGCGCGCGCGCCCGCCGGCACATCCGGAGGGGCCTGGCCATGGCACGGGAGAATGACGCGACGCTGCCGCGCGACGACGCCGGCGAAGCGCCCGTCCAACTGCGTCGACGGGGCTTCCTAGGGGCGGTCATGGGAGCGACCGGCGCGGCGCTGTTGCCGGCGGGTTGCGCGACGAGCGCCGCCGCGCCTGCGCCGCGCAGCTTCCCGGTCGTCAAAGACGCCAGGGCGCTCAGCGCTCGCGAGTGGGCCGTGCTCGAGGCGCTTCAGGATCGCCTGCTGCCGAGCGCGCCTGGCTCGCCGGGGGCGCGCGACGTGAACGCCATCGCCTTTCTCGACGGCGTGCTCACGCGTGGCGAGGTGACCCCGCGCGTCGACGCCCGCATCCGCGCGGGTGTCATCGACGTAGAGGCCGCCGCGCGCGCGCGCGCCGCCCCGTCCTTCGTCGCGCTCGACGAGGCCGGGCGGGACGAGGTGCTCGCCGTGATCGCTCGTCGCTACAAAGGCCGGCGCTTTTTGCGCTACGTCCTCACGCACGCGCTCGAGGCGTTCCTCGGCGACCCCGTGCACGGCGGCAACCCCGACGAGATCGCGTGGAGCTACCTCGGCCACCGCGCCGGTTACCCCCGCCCGGCCACGAACGCGGGCAGCACGAGCGAAGGGGAGGCCCCATGAGCGGCGTCACCGACTACGACGTATGCGTCATCGGCAGCGGCGCCGGCGGCGGCCCCGTGGCGTGCACGCTCGCCGAGCGCGGCTTCTCGGTGGTGCTGCTCGAGAAGGGCGCCTTCTATGACGAGCGTGACTTCTTCAAGGATGAGATCTCGGTCTGCCGCCGAAAGCGCTTCCATCCCTCGCTGCGGGACGAGCCGCACGTCGTCGTCATCCCGGACGGCAAGGGAGGCACCTCGGCGCACCCTACGCACGAGACCGGCTGGGACTTCTGGAACGGCAGCCTCGTCGGCGGCGCCACCAACCTGATGAGCGGCTTTTTCCACCGCCTGAAGCCCATCGACTTCCGCCTCGCCAGCGAGCTCGGCCCCATCGAGGGGGGTGACGTCGCGGACTGGCCCATCGGCTACGACGAGCTCGAGCCCTGGTACGACCTCGTCGAGCGCGAGGTGGGTGTGTCCGGCCGCGTGGTCCCGCACCCGTGGGCCGATTCGCGCTCGAGCGCCGACTTTCCGTTCGCGCCGACGGCGGAGCATCCGCTGGCCCGGTGGATCGACGACGCGTGCGCGGCCTTGGGCTTTCACTCTTTCCCGGTGCCGCGCGCGATCCTCGCGACGCCGCACGCGGGCCGCGCGAGCTGCGCGTACTCCGGCTACTGCGGCAGCTACGGCTGCTCGACGGGGGCGAAGGGTAGCTCGCGCGCGGCGCTGCTCGGACGTGCCCTCGCTACCGGCAGGTGCACGCTCGTGCCGCGCGCGCACGTGAGCCGACTCCGCTCGGACGCGAGCGGCCGCGTCCGCTACGCGGAGTACCGCGACGACGATCTGACGTTGCGCCGCGTCGACGCGCGCGTGTTCGTGGTCGCGTGTCAGGCGGTGGAGAGCGCGCGGCTGCTGCTCCACTCGACGGGACCGCGGCACCCACGCGGGCTCGCGAACCAGAGCGGCCTCGTCGGCAAGAACCTGATCTTCTCGGCGGCCGGCTCTGGCCACGGCAACCTACCTTTCGCCAAGCAGCCCCCGGCGCGCGCGGCCGAGCTGCGCTCCCCGGCTCCTTTCATCAACCGCGCGCTGCAGGACTGCTACCTCCTCGACGACGGACGCGGTGGACGCATGAAGGGCGGCACCATCGACTTCTTGCTGCGTCATCCCAACCCCATCCGCGCGGCCCTCGCTGAGGCGTCCTCCGCCGACGAGCTGCTCTACGGCTGGCCGCTGAAGCGCCGGCTCGAGCGCTACTTTCGCGACGAGGCGCACGTGTTGTTCGAGGCCTTCCTCGACTGGGTGCCGCACCCCGCTTGTCACGTCACGCTCGACGACGGTGTGCGCGATCGCTTCGGCCTGCCGGTGGCCCGCGTGCGCCCCGAGAAGCACCCGCACAACGAGCGCGTCGCCAAGCTCGTCGTCGCAGAAGGGAACAAGGTGCTCGAGCGCCTCGGCGCCGAACGCATCTCCCTGCGCGCCACGGGCGGACCGGCCACCAACCTCGTCGGTGGCACCTGCCGCTTCGGCGACGATCCGGGCAAGAGCGTGCTCGACCGCGACTGCCGCGCGCACGACGTCGAGAACCTGTTCGTCACCGACGGCAGCTTCATGCCCACGGGCGGCAGCGTTCCCTTCACCTGGACCCTCTACGCGAACGCGTTCCGCGTCGCCGATCGCATCGCGGCGCAGCTCGGCGCAGGCATGCGCGCGCGCGCGAGCCCCCCTACGAGCACGGCGCAAAGCGCGCCGTGAAGTGGCGCAGGGAGGGCGGCTCGTGGACGATGCGATAGCCGCCTAGCTGTCTCCGCCGCGCGTGCACCCGCAGCACGGTCTCGCTGACGTAGTCGATGTGGCTCTGGGTATAGACGCGCCGCGGGATCGCCAGCCGGACGAGGTCCATGGCAGCGGGCAGCTCCTCGCCGTCGGGGCGGCGACCGAACATGACGGTGCCGATCTCACAGCCGCGCACGCCACCCTCGCGATACAGCTCGATGGCGAGCGTCTGCCCGGGATATTGCAGCGGCGGAATGTGCGGCAAGAGCGCGCGCGCGTCGACGTACACGGCGTGCCCGCCGGGCGGCTCCACCAGCGGCACGCCGCCCGCGCGCAGGGCGTCCGCGAGGTAGGCCGTCGAGCGCACGCGGTAACGCAGGTAGTCCTCGGCGACGACCTCCTCGAGGCCCGTCGCGATGGCCTCGAGATCGCGGCCCGCGAGCCCGCCGTAAGTGGGGAAGCCCTCGGTGAGGATGAGCACCTCGCGGCAGCGTCGCGCGAGCTCGTCGTCGTCGAGCGCCAGCCAGCCGCCGATGTTCGCGAGCCCGTCCTTCTTGGCGGACATGGTCATGCCGTCCGCCACGGCCGCCATGTCGCGCACGATGTCGGCGACCGGGCGTCCCTGCTGGCCCGGCTCGCGCTCGCGGATGAACCACGCGTTCTCGGCGAAGCGGCAGCCGTCGAGGAACAACGGCACCCCGTGGCGATCGCAGACGAAGCGCACCGCGCGCAGGTTCTCCAAGCTCACCGGCTGCCCGCCGCCGGAGTTGTTGGTCACGGTGACCATGACGAGGGGCACGTTCTCCGCGCCGTGCTCTTGTAACAGGGCATCGAGCGCGGCGACGTCCATGTTGCCTTTGAAGGGGTGCCGCGTGGAGGGCGAGCGACCCTCGGCGATGACGAGGTCGAGGGCGCGAGCGCCGGTGTGCTCCACGTTGGCGCGCGTGGTGTCGAAGTGGGTGTTGTTCGGGAACACCTTGCCGGGCCCGCCGAGCACGCTGAACAAGATCTTCTCGGCCGCTCGACCTTGGTGCGTCGGGACGATGTGCCGGAAGGGAAACAGCCGGCGCACCGCGGACTCGAAGCGAAACCACGAGGGAGAGCCCGCGTAGCTCTCGTCGCCCGCCATGATGCCCCCCCACTGGCGCGCCGACATGGCGTTCGTGCCCGAGTCGGTGAGCAGGTCGATGAGCACGTCCTCGGAGCGCAGCGCGAACAGGTTGTAGCCGGCCGTCTCGAGCAGGCCGGAGCGCTCTTTCCTCGTGGTCATGCGCAAGGGCTCGACCGACTTGATGCGAAAGGGCTCGATGATCGTGCGGAAGGTCTCCATCGGTTCTCCGTTGCTCTCGTCGTGACATTGAGCACAGGGGTCTGTGCGAATTGACGCGTGCCGGGGTGCGGGCCGCGCGCAGGCGGCGGCGCCGGCGCGCGCTCGCCGTCGTGCATGGAGCGCGCCGGCCGGCACCGTGCGTGCAACGTGCCGCGGCGGCGACGTGCAGTTGCGTACGCCACGCCACCGGCCGCGAGGGACCATGAAGCCAAACACGACGGCAGCGCGCGCCGAGGACATCGAGGTCACCGCGGACCTGCTGCGCCGTCACGACCGTCCGGTGCCGCGCTACACGAGCTACCCCACCGCGGACCGCTTCTCCCCGTCGTTCCACACCGAGGACTATCAGGAGGCCCTCGCGCGCGCGGACCGGGAAGATCCCGAGGGTCCGTTGTCGCTCTACCTGCACCTCCCCTTCTGTCAGAAGATGTGCACCTACTGTGGCTGCAACCTCGTCGTCAGCAAGAGCGCGGACAAGAAGGCGAGCTACCTCGATCGGCTGCTGCTCGAGATCGACCGCGTCGTCGCGCACCTGCCGCGGCGACGACGGGTGCTCGAGATTCACCTCGGCGGGGGCACGCCGACGTCCTACCCCCCGGCGGACCTCGGCCGGCTGCTCTCGCACCTCGAGCGGCGCTTCGACGTCTCTCCGGCGGCCGAGGTCTCCATCGAGGTCGATCCGCGACACGCCGACGCGGCCATGATCCGCGAGCTCAGCGACATCGGCTTCACCCGGCTCTCCGCCGGCGTGCAGGACTTCGACCCCGAGGTGCAGTCGGCCGTGGGGCGCATCCAGAGCTTCGAGGTGACGCAGGAGGTGACGAGCGCCGCGCACGCCGCCGGCTTCAGCAGCGTCAACATCGACCTCATCTACGGGCTGCCGCGGCAGACCCTCCCCGGCTTCGCCCGCACCATCGAGCGCTCACTCGAGCTGCAACCCGACCGCATCGCGCTGTTCAGCTTCGCGTTCGTACCCGAGGTGCGGCCGAACCAGCGCCGCATCGACGCCAGCACGCTGCCGAGCGCCGACGAGAAGCTCGAGCTGTTCTGCCAGGCGCGGCGCGCGTTCAAAGACGCCGGCTACGTCGCCATCGGCATGGACCACTTCGCGCGACCGACCGACGCGCTCGCCCGCGCGCAACAAGACGGCACCCTCGGCCGCAACTTCCAGGGCTACACCGTCGTGCGCGGCGCGGACACCGTCGGCTTCGGCATGAGCGCCATTGGCGACGTCGGCGGCGCCTACGTGCAGGGGCACAAGCGCTTGCCGCTGTGGAACGCCGCCGTCGACCAGGGCAAGCTGTCGGCCTGGCGCGGCTTCCGCTTGAGCGAGGACGATCGAGCGCGCCGCCACATCATCCGCGAGCTGATGTGCAACCTGCGCCTGCGCAGCGAGGACTTGTTTCGACAATACGGCAAGTGTCTGAGCGACTATCCCGTGGAGCTCGAGCGCCTCGCCGCCCTCTGTGACGAGGGTCTCGTCGAGGTGGGCACCCATGAGCTGCGGGTCACCCCGCTCGGCCGCCTGTTCGTGCGCGCGGTGGCGTCCTGCTTCGATGTCTACCTGCACGGCGCCGAAGCGGCCCGGCCCTACTCCCGCGCCGTCTGATCGTGCAGGGCCAGGCGCGCGCGTGGGGAGGTGGCCTTCTGCAAGGGCTCGTCCGCGCGCGGCGCGATCAGGATGGGCAGATAGACGACGAAGAAGATGACGAAGGCGCCCGCGAACAAGAGCGCGGCGAGATCGAGGTAGGGGAGGCTCGTGCGCGGCCACAGCGCGGGCACGCCGACGCGCACGAGCGCGGCCGCCACCAGCAGCCCGTAGCCGACCACGATGCTGCGCCGCACGCGGATGGGTCTGCCGGTGTGCCCGAGCGAGACGCGGCTCATCATGCCGAGGATGATGAGCGCGAGCCCGCCGATGGTGAGCGTATGCAGGGCGGTGGTCGGCAACAGCAGCGTCGGCCACATGCGCGCGACCGCCATGAGCAGGTACCCGAGGCCGAGGAACGCCCACCCGACGTGGAGCACGGCCAACACCGGCAGCTTTCGCGTCGCCCAGGTCTGCCAGCCGGCGAGGCGCGCGAGCAGCAGCGCGCCCGCGAGCGCGCTCGCCAGCGCCGCGAACCCGGAGCTGCTCGGCCGAATGACGACGAGGATCTCGCTCAGCAAGACGAGCACCACGGCGGCGAGGCCGGCGTAGGCGAGCGCGGGAGGGTCGCGCACCTCGACGCCTGCGCCGCGCAACCCGTTGCGCGTGAAGAACGGCAGCACCCGGCCGCCGATGACGACGAGAAAGAGCAGCGGCACGTTCAACGCGACCACCGTCGCGAGCGGCAACCACAACGAGCCGGCGCCGAGTGCGCCGAGGTGCATGGCGACGTCGGCGCTGCCGAGCAAGAGCAGCAGCGGAGGCAACGCCAGGTTCCGCTTGTTGCCGGTCTTCGCGAGCGGGATGGCGATGGCGAGCGCGAGCCCGACGAAGAACGACGCGTCGATGACGATGTGCAGCGCCGCCGGTACCTGGCCCGGCCAGAGGGCGAGCACACGCGCGAGGAGCCATACGACGACGAGGGCCATGAGCCCGCGCCCCTCGAGCGTCGGCTGTCCGCCGGTCCAGTTGCGCACGGCCGTGAGCAGAAAGCCGGCCAGCACCGCGGCCGTGAAGCCGAACAACATCTCGTGCGCGTGCCAGGAGAACAGGGGCAGCGAGGTCGGCGCCGGTAGCTGTCCGCGCAGCACGAACACCCACACGATGACGAGGACGGCGCCCGCCAAAGACGCGAGCAGAAAGAAGGGGCGGAATCCGTAGCTCCAGAGTGGTCTCATCGCAGTTCCATCAGTTCCATATAGCGTCGTCGCTCGTCGCTCGGCCCGCGCTGCGGTGTCGCGCGGCGCGCGCACGCCGGCTGTGTGCAACAACCTCGCCGAGCAGGCCGGTCCCTGGGGCTTGTGCTGGACGGCCCAGAGAGCGTGGATCCGCGTGCCGCGCGACACCGCGCGTGTGTGCTCCCACACTCTGCCGTGTCATCTGCCACCGGCAGAGTGCCGGGCTCCGCCGCGCGAAGCGGCCAAGCGCCCGGCGGCGTTCGGCGTGGACCTTGCTGTGCTGATTCGCCGCGGCGGCGCTGTGATGGCGAGCCCGCGTGGAGGCGGACATGGCGCTCGGGTCGGACAAAGTGCTGCGCGCCCTCGGGACCGTGCTCGATCCCGAGATCGGCCTCGACGTGGTCTCGCTCGGCCTCGTGTATGACGTTCAGATTGACGATGACGATAACGTGCGGGTCTCGCTCACCATGACGACGCCGGCGTGTCCGCTCAGCGAGCAGATCGTCCACGACGCGGAGGACGCCATCCGCGTGCTCGCCGGCGCCCCGTCCGTCGACGTCACGCTCGTGTGGGAGCCCGCCTGGACACCGGATCGCATGTCCGACGCCGCTCGCGACGAGCTCGGCTGGAGCGGCTGATATGGAGAGGCGCTTGTCTGCCGGAGGTCCGCCGTGACCTCCCCCGTGCGCCCACCGAGCGCTCCGCTGTGGAGCCGCCGCGCCACTCTCGTGCTCGGCGCGGCCACGTTGATCGCCGCCGTGCTCGGAGGTCTCGAGCGCATGGCGCTCGGCTCGCTGGCGCCGGACGCGAGCGTCGCGCTGCATGGCCCGCTCATGGTGTGCGGCTTCTTCGGCGTCGTCATCTCGCTCGAGCGCGCGGTGGCGCTGTCCGGACGCTGGCCCTTGGCGGCGCCCGCCTGCGCCGTCGCCGCGAGCTTCCTCGTCGTCAGCGGCCACGTCGTCAGCGGCGCCGCCCTGTTCCTGCTGTCCTCGCTGGTGCTGCTCGTGCTGTGCGGGCTCGTCGTGCGACGACAGCTCGCGCTGTTTACCGTCGTCATGGCGCTCGGCGCCGCCGCCTGGGTGGTCGGCAACGCCCTCTGGCTGTCGAGCGGCGCGCTCAGCGCTGCCGTCTGGTGGTGGGTCGCCTTCCTCGTCGTCACCATCGCCGCGGAGCGCCTCGAGCTGTCGCGACTCGTACGCCGGCCACGGCACGCAGAGCTCGCCTTCGCCCTCTGCATGGCGGCTTTGTTTCTCGGCCTCGGCCTCGCGCGCCTGCGCCTCGTCGGCGTCGCGCTCGTGACGCTCTCGCTCTGGCTCGCGCTCCATGACGTCGCCAGACGTACGATTCGCCGCTCCGGGCTCGCGCGCTACGCGGCCGCCGCGCTCTTGTCGGGCTTCTTCTGGCTCGCCATCGGCGGCGCGCTCCTCGTCGTGCGGCCCGAGGCGTCCATCGGCGCCGGCCTCTGGTACGACGCGGTGTTGCACAGCGTGCTGGTCGGCTTCGTGCTCGCCATGGTGTTCGCGCACGCGCCCATCATCTTGCCCGCCGTAGCCCGCATCGACCTCCGCTACCAGCCCGCGCTCTACCTCCCGCTCGCGCTCTTGCACCTCTCGCTGCTCGCGCGCGTGAGCGGTGATCTGCTCGGCTACGACGAGCTGCGCCAGGCCGGCGGCCTCGGGAACGCGATCACGCTCGTGGCCTTCGCGCTGGTTGCGCTGGCGGCAGCGCTGCGGCGACGATGGCGCTCACACCTCGCGCCTGCTTTGGACACCGCCCCGACGTCGGAGGGCCGCGTATGAGCCATTCGCCAGACCGTGACGTCGAGCTCGGCCCCATCGCGCGACTGCTCGCGGCGGACCATGACCGGCTCGATGAGCTGCTCGCGCGCGCCGGCGCATCGCCCGAGCTCGATCTGCCCGCGTACGAAGCCTTCCGGGCCGGCATCCTGCGCCACATCGCCGTCGAGGAGCGGGTGCTGTTCGCGTTCGTCAAACGGCGCCGCGGCGAGCACCTCGAGGGTGTGCCGCTGCTGCGAGCCGAGCACAGCGCCATCGCGAGGCTGCTCTGCTTTCGGCCGGACGCCGCGCTGCTCGACGAGGTGCGGAAGCTGCTCGCGCCCCACAACGAGCGCGAGGAGGGCGCCACCGGCATCTACGCGCGCTGCGAAGAGATCGCGGGTGACGACGTCGAGTCGCTGGCGCGTCAGGTCGCGAGCTTCGGCGCCGTGCGTCCGGCTCCCTATCGGGACAATGACCCGGCGTTGCGCAGCGCCGACGCCGCGCTGGCGTGGGCGCTGAAGGGCAAGGGCCTATGAGCGAGGCGGCAAGGAGCCTCGGCTGGCGCGAAGGCGGCGTGATCGCGCTGCTGCTGACGACGATGACGCTCGGTGTGCTGCTGCGTTCTCAGCTCGCGGGCGTCGGCTCCTTCGGGGTGTTCGCCTACCTGCGGCACGCGCACTCGCACCTCGGCTACTACGGCGTCCTGTTCCCGGCGCTGTGGAGCGTGTGGTCGCTGACCCGCGGCGGGCGAGCGCTGTCGGCGAGGACGCTCGCGCTGTACGGCTTCGGCAGCGCGGCGGCGGCGGTGGGGTTCGCTACCGCGGGGTACGGCGCCATCGCCATCCCAGCGTCGACGATCGTGGGCGCCATCTGGCTCTGGAGCGCGTGGCGGAACCGCGCGCTCGCGTCGCCCGAGCGGCTTTGGCGGAGAGACTGGCTCGCCGGCAGCCCCATCGCGGTCTTCCTCGCCTGCTGCTTCATTCCCTTCATCGCCATCACGACGAAGAGCGACCCGCTGCTGGCGCAGTCCATCGTGCGCACCTTCCTCGGCGTGCTGCTGTTCGGCGCCATCGTCCCGGCCGCGCTCGCCTCCCTCGAGGTGCCGGCGCCGCGCGCGCTGCCCTACCTGTTGTGCGCGCTCGTCGCCGCCGTCGCCGCGGGCACGAACCCGCACCCTCTGCTCGGGATCGCGCTCGTCGCCGTGGCCTACTTCATCGCGCGCGCAGTCAGCGCGAACATCGCGCCCTCCGACGGAGAGCCGCCGGCGGTCTGGCTGCGGCGCATCTCGCTGCGTGGCGTCTGGCTCGCCTTCGCGATCGGCACCGCGGCGCTCGGCGCCCGGCTCGTCCCCCACGGGCACGCGACCGCGGTGGCGGCGCTGCACTTCGTGGTGCTCGGCCCACTGCTCTGTACGTTCGCCTGGCGACGCTGGCCGGCGCTGCCGCTGCCGCTCGTCGGCCTACATCTGCTCGCCAGCGTCGTCATGGTGCTCGCCATCTATCTCGGCAACTATCCGACGCTCGACCTGCCGCTGGCCGCCATCAGCGCGCTCTCGGGAGGATCGATCCTGATTGTCGACCTCATCGCCGCGGCCTGGCTGCTAGGGAACGCCCGACGACCTCAGGCGGCGCGCTCGCCGCTAGCCGACCGCCGCGGCACGAACGAGTACAGCATGGCGGCGAACGCCAACACCCACGCGCCGAGCGCGAGGTAGACGAAGTAGCGCGGGATGACGACGAGGAAGTCGAGCCCGGTCGCGCTCGCGAGGCGAAAGGTACACACGGTGTACATGCCGAGCGGGAAGACCATGCCCCAATACTGCGGGTCGTAGCGCAGGGGGTAGCGCTTCACCATGTGGCGCCAGACGCCGAGGATGAGCAGCAGGGGAATCCACCACGTTCCGCCCGCCCAGAAGAGCAGCGTGAAGCCGGCGAGGAAGGCGTGGATCTCGACGAGGAACGGCCAGGCGTCCGCCTGCAACAGCAGCGTCGAGCCCGCCAGCGTCGTGATGGCGACGGCGCCCATGTTGATCCAATAGGGAGGCGTGAGGCCCTCCATCGTGAGATCGAAGAACATGAAGCGATAGAAGATGAGCGTGATGATGGTCAGGTACAGCATGGCGCCGAAGAGGTACAAGCAGAGCGCGAAGAACAGCGCCACGTCGCGCCCCTCCGCCATGCTCGGCGCCAACAAAGAGCCCAGCACCGACACCGCCTCGGTGGCGACGATGGCCAGCAACCAGGCGCCGTTCAGCCCCTCCTCGATGGGCGGCTTGTGCTCGCGCACGACGACGGCGGTGAGCACCGCGTACATCACGAGGCACCAGAGCCCGATGCCGAGGATCCACAGCGCAGAGGCCGCGCCAGCGGCCCCTTTTACCACCAATAGCTGACTGCCGAGCACGCACGTGGCCGCCACCACGGTGAAAAAGCCCGGTCCGCGCGCGGGATCGCTCAGATCGGCGCGCACGCGTGGGAACCAGACGACCAGCCGCACCAACAACAAGAGCCACAGTACGGCGTAGGCGGCGACGTTCACGACGACGAGCGCGCGCGCGATGGGCTCCATGCCGAGCAGGTGGCAGGCGATGGACTCGATGCCCGTCGCCATCACGAGGGCGAAGTAGCCGGGAAAGAGGTGCTCGATGCCGTGCGCGAGCTTGCGCGAGAGGCTGTCGGGTAAAGGCGCCATCTATTCCAATCGGTACAGGTACCAGAGCAGGCCGCCGTTCAGCGCCAGGCACAGCGCGCTCGCCGCCGCGGCCGGCAGCACGATGTCGGTCTCGCCGCCGAGGAAGGCGTTCAACGTCGCCGTCAAGAGCCACAGCTGCAGCATGACGAGGATGACGACCAGCACGAGCACGGCGTTCGTCACGGTCATGCGCTGGCTGCGGACGAAGTGCGGCTGCGCCTTCATGCCAGCGGCTCCACGACGCCGGTAGCGTAGACGGTGCCGCCGACGACCTCGAGCGTCACGCGCGGCAGCGCTCGTCGTGGCGGGCCCGCGAGCGGCTGGCCGGTGGCGAGATCGAACCAGCCGTTGTGACAGGGGCAATGCAGCTTGCCCTCGGCGACGGCCGGCACGACCGGACACAAGAGGTGGGTACATTGCTGATCGTAAGCGACGAAGGCGCGCTCGCCGGTGCGCACGAGCAGCCGCGGCGTGCTGCCCTCGGGGTACGCGAACGTCTTGGCGGCGCCGATCTCGAGCTCGGAGACGCTGGCGATGGCCATGCGCGGCGTCGCCGGCGCTCCTCCGCCGAGCATGCTCTTCAGCACGATCCAGAGCTGGCCGACGACGAAGGCCACGCTCGTGAGCACGATGAACTTCACGAGGTCACGGCGGGAGACGTACTCGTCCTGCGCCCAGTCGATGGGGAAGTCCTGCCGCCACTTCGGCTGCGTCGCGAGCGGGCGCCCGTCGGGAGACACCGTCTTGCGCTCAATGTCGCGACGGCTCTGGCGGCCGAGCTGGATCATCTGCCCGGCGCCGGGCGTGCCGCTCGCCTCGTCGTCCCTCGGCCCGCGGCCGTCGCGCGCGCGCCCTTCGTGCTGCCCGCTCATGCGTCACCCTCGTAGCGGCTCAGGGAGTACAAGTCGTCGAGTATCTCGTGACCGGTGCTCGGCTCGTGCATGGCGCTCGTGACGTCAAGGACCTCGTCGGCGCCATCGCGCGGCACCATGATGTTCACCTTCGTGTGGATGGTCTGCCGGCCGAACTGGAAGGTGTTGATGGCCTTCGCGTTCGGACGCAGGCGCGCCATCTCCTCGCGGGTGCCGAAGGCGAGCGCCTGGCTCGGGCACACCGACGCGCACCAGGGCTTGAGGCCCACCGACGTGCGGTCGTAGCACATATCGCACTTCATCATCAGGTTCATCTCGCTGTTCATCTTCGGCACGCCGAAGGGACACGCGAGCACACAGTTGTTGCACGCGATGCAGCGCGGCTTGCGCGCCGTCTGTACGACGCCGTCTTCCGTGCGCTTGATGGCGTCGGCCGGGCACACCTCCGCGCAGGTCGGCGAGTCGCAGTGCATACAGACGACCGGCACGGTCTGCGTCGAGCGCGCGCGATCGACGTAATCGAGCTGGATCATCGATTGCCCCTTGTGCGTGTCGCATTCGGTACACGCCTGCACGCAGGCCTGACAGCCGATGCAGCGCGCGGGGTCGACGAAGAACTCGAGGGTCTCGGGGACCGGCATGGGGGACGTCCCTGTTCGTTACTGTTGGGGCTCGAGAGCGCGGGCGTACTCGGGTGCGCCCTCGGCCTTGTGCACGCGCACGGCGCAGACCTTGTACTCGGGGATCTTCGAGATCGGGTCCTGCGCCGAGATGGTCAGCTGGTTCGGGCTCTTTCTCCCGCCCCAATGGTACGGGATGAAGACGGTGTCCGGACGAATGGTGGTGACGACGGACGCGCGCAAGGTGCAGTGGCCGCGCCGGCTCTCGGCGGTCGTCCAGTCACCGTCGGCGATGCCGAGCTTCGCCGCGAGCTGCGGGTGCAGCTCGATCTTCGGCTCGGGGTAGTGGTCGACGAGGGGCCCGATGCGCCGCGTCTGGTTGCCCGAGAGGAACTGGCTCACCACCCGTCCGGTGGTGAGGATGATCGGGTACTCCTCGTCGACGTCCTCGCTCGGCCCTCGGTACGGGGTGGCGTTGAAGCGCGCCTTGCCGTCTTCGAAATAGAAAGGTCCCTGGCCCTTCGCGACCGCGTTGTAGGAGCCCGGCTCGAACAAGCGCACCGTCCCCTGCGGCCCCGGCGGCGTCACGCCCGCGGGCACCTCGTCGGGGCAGGGCCAGAACACGCCGAAGTTCTCCTCGATGCGCTCGTAGCTGACGCCGGAGTAGTCGATGACCCCGCCCTTGGACGCTAGACGCAGCTCGTCGAAGATCTCGCGCGGCCCGGCGAAGCTCATGCCGTCGCTCCTGCCGAGCGCCTTGGCGATGTCCTGGATGATCTGCCAGTCGCGCTTGGCCTCTCCCGGGCACTCCACGGCCTGGTTGATCTTGATGATGCGGCCCTCGACCTGCGTCACCGTGCCTTCGTCCTCTTCTTGCAGCGAGCCGGGCAAGACCACGTCGGCGTAGCGGGAGGTCTCGCTCATGAAGAAGTCGATGGCGACGTAGAAGTCGAGCTTCTCGAGCGCCTGGCGAACGAAGTTGTTGTCGGGCAGCGAGACGATGGGGTTGAAGCAGATGCTGAGCAGCCCCTTGATGGCGCCCTGGTCGATGAGCCGAACGATCTCGTACGCGTCGACGCCGGGCTCGGGCAGATCGTCCGGGCTCATGTCCCAGACGCCCGCGACGTAGGCGCGGTGCTCCGGATTGCCGAGGTCACGGCCACCCGGCAGCTGATCGCACTTTTGCCCGTGCTCACGGCCGCCCTGCCCGTTGGCCTGGCCGGTGATGGTGCCGTAGCCGCAATTGGCGCGACCGATCCTGCCGGACGCGAGCACGATGTTGATGGCGCCGAGCACGTTCATGACGCCGTTGCTGTGGTGCTCGAGGCCGCGCGCGTGCATCAAGAAGCTCGACTTCGCCGTGCCCCAGAGCTCGGCCGCCCGGCGGATGCTCTCCTCGGCGATGCCCGTCACCTCCGCCGTGCGCCGTGGCGTCCAGGGGCGCACCTCGTCAGCCACCTTGTCGAAGCCGACGGTGTGCCGCTCGATGAAGTCGTGGTCGAGCCAGTCGTTCTCGATCATCAAGTGCAAGATGCCGTTGAACAGCGCCGTGTCGCGTCCGGGCTTGATGGGCAGGAACAGATCGCAGGTGCGCGCGATGGGCGTGATGCGCGGATCGACGACGATGACCTTGGCGCCGCGCTCGCGCGCCTGCCAGACATAGTTGGTCGTGATGGGCGAGCACTCGGCGACGTTCGAGCCGGAGATCCAGATGACGTCGGCGCCGAGGATGTCGCTCCAGGGGTTCGCCGAGCGATCGACGCCAAAGGCCTTCTTGTTCGCGGCCGCGGCGCTCACCATGCAGAGGCGGCCGTTGTAGTCGATGTTCGAGGTGCGCAGCGTCTTGTGCGCGAACTTCCCCATCAGATAGGTCTTCTCCGTCGTCAGGCTCGCGCCCGTGAGGACGGCGAAGGCGTCCTTGCCGTGCTCCTTCTGGATGCGCTCGATCTCGGCGGCGACGCGGCTGATGGCCTCGTCGTAGGGCATGGCGGAGAAGCCGCCCTTGGCGCTCGCGTCCTTCTGGTAGGCGTGCAGCAGGCGGTCTTTGTGGGACTGCTGCAGGTAGCGCTTGATGCCCTTCGGACACAGCATGCCGCGGTTGAAGGGGAACTCGTACCAGGGCTCGATGCCGACGACGACGTTGTCCTTCACCTTGAGCTGCACGCCGCATTGCTGCCCACAGAAGCAGCAGTGCGTCTTGACGTATTTGTCGGGCTCGACGCCGGTGTCCGTGCGGACGTCCTGCGCATAGGCCCGAAACGGTCCGAACTCCCGAATGGCGTCGAGGTCGAGCGCGGGCGTGGGTGTAGAGCGCTTCTCGTCCATCGCAACACTCGCTCTCAAGGATGAAAGTTATCGTCGTCTTCGCTGCCGAGCGGGCCCTCGCCGCGGCCGCGGTTCACGTACACGGGCATCGGGCGCGTGGCCTCGTCGCTCGCGAGGGCGCCGCCGCCACGACGACCACGCCAGCGCAGCGCCTGCGCGCTCGCCACCGACGCGCGGCGGCACGGGGGGCAGATCCATTGGTAGTGCTCGGCCGGGTGGCCCTCGATCTCGTAGCGGTAGCCGAGCTGCCGCTCGACCTCGATGAGATCCTCGACGTGCATGCGCGAGGTGAAGGCGTGCCCGCAGCGCCGACAATGCGCCGGCTCTTCTTGACGGCCGACGTCCTTGTAGAAGCCGACGCCGAGCTGCGCGGGGCGCTGGAAGATGTGGAAGAACTTCCCGAACGGCAGCCAGACGAAGGTGCCGATGACGGTGATGGCGTGCAGGATGGCGATGAACGTGTACGCGTAACCCCGCATCCAGGTGTAGCTCGCCGTCAGCATCAGGCCGGTGAGGCTCACGGCGAACAGCAGGATGAGCGGCATGAAGTCTTCGGCGAAGCGCTGCAGCGCGGCGGCGCCCTCCTCCCGCATTCGTCGGCGCAGCGCGAGCATGACGCCGGCGATGACGAGGAACGACGACCACACGAGGCCGTGAAAGAGGAAGAAGCCCACCATCGACTCGTGCGGGAAGCGGAAGGCCGGGAAGCCGAACACGACGACCTGGTAGAGGCCGAAATCACCGGGAACGGGCCGAAAGTGCAGCCAGCCGAACACGAGGGGGAACGTGATGGCGACGGCGACGAGACAGCCCCACATGATGAGCAGGTGCGTAATGCCGCGCAGCCGGCTGCGCTTCAGGATGAAGCGGTTGGCCGCTACCTCGGAGCCGAGGCGGCGAAACCAGGTGACGACGTTGCGCGCGCGAAAGCCGCGGCGAAAGAACGCTTGCCAGCCGCGGCGCCAGTACACCGCCGTCGGCGGCCGCTGCAGCCACATGGCGTAGCGGTAGCTGAGCCCGAAGGTCGCAAACAGCACGGCGAAGGTGTAGGCGACGAGGGCCGCGTCGAAGTGCGCGAGGTTGCGTGAGCCCACGAGGATCAGCGCCGCGAGCACGGACGTGATGCTCAGTCCCCAGGCAGCGGGCTTGATGACCTCTCGCGTCATGCGTTCAACTCCACGGGGTCACGACGGGGTCAGGCTACCCAGCGCGGCCGCGCTCCTCACCTTTATTCGGCCGTTGCGGGCCCGTTCCAGACGATTCGATTTGGAACACCTGTTCGGCACGCAGGGCGGAGGCCTCGGCGCGCCGCCCGATGGAGCGGGCCCGAGAGTTGGCGCGACTTCTGCGTACAGCGATGCGACCGGCACAGGAGAACCCATGTTCGATCGCCAACAGTCCATCGCCTCCCTCGTGCTCGAGCACAGCGAGTGCGCCCCCATCCTGCAGCGCCACCGCCTCGACTACTGCTGCCGCGGTCAGCTGAGCCTCGAGGAGGCCTGCGCCGCGCGAGGCGTCGACAGCGAGGCGCTCGTGGCCGAGCTCACGCGCGCCATCGACGCCCGCCGCGGCCGGCCCGACGACGATCCGCGCGCGCTCTCGACCAAGGCGCTCGTCGACCACATCGTCGGCACGCACCACGAGTACCTGCGCGAGGCGCTCCCCTTCGTGCAGGGCCTCGCCGCCAAGGTCAGCCGCGTACACGGCGAGCACAACCCCAAGCTGCGCGAGCTCGACACCGTCGTCCGGGAGCTGGCCACGACGCTGCTGCCGCACCTCGACAGCGAGGAGGCGGAGCTGTTCCCCGCCTTGCTCGAAGAGGCGCCCGAGCTCGCGAAGCTCGAGGTGGAGC
The DNA here is from genome assembly GCA_964388085.1 of uncultured Myxococcales bacterium. Classification (GTDB taxonomy): domain Bacteria; phylum Myxococcota; class UBA727; order UBA727; family CAYLZW01; genus CAYLZW01. The sequence continues at coordinate 32,725 of CAYLZW010000023.1, forward strand.
TCGCGTCCATGCGCGAGGAGCACCTCGAGGTGGCGGCTCTCCTCGAGCGCCTGCGTAACGCCAGCGAGGACTTCGCGCTGCCCGACTGGGCCTGCAACAGCTACCGCACGCTGTTCTCGGAGCTCGAGCAGCTCGAGGGCGATCTCTTGACGCACGTCCACCTCGAGAACCACGTCCTACAGCCGCGCTTTGTCGCGAGCGGACCCGCGGCGGCCTGAGCGCGGACGAGGGGGTGACGTCGATGGTGTCCTTGCAGAAGGAGCGCAGCACGATGAGCCGACAGCCGGTGAAGGCCTGCGTGACGACGTCGGCGAAGGGCGACGTCGCCCAGCGCCTCATCGTGTTTTGCCGCGAGCGCGGCAGCGTGATCCCTTTCGAGGAGTGCGCCGACTGCGCGCGCTGCAGCGGCTGGGTGCTCGACGAAGGGCGCGCGCACAGCTTCGTGCTCTGTGAGCCCAACGCCGACGACGAGACCGAGCCCGACGGGGAGCCGGTGGACGAGCTGGACGCGCTGCTCGGCACGCCCGTGCGCGACGTCATGACCCTCGGCGTGCGCTGCGTGGCGACCGACCTGCCGCTCCCGCGGCTGTTGACGCTGCTCGCCGAGGCCGGGGTGTCGGGCGCTCCCGTCGTCGACGAGAGCGGACGGCCGCTCGGCATGGTGAGCCAGACCGACGTGGTGCGCGCCTGCGCGGCGCAAGCGGCGGGACAGGACGACGTCAGGGGCGGCGCCGTCCGCTCGACGGTGCAGGACATCATGACGCCGCTCTGCTTCACCCTCCGCGAGCAGACGCCGCTCGCGCACGCGGCCGCGCTGATGGCCTATGAGGGCGTCCACCGCGCGCCTGTCCTCGACGCCGAAGGCCGTGTCACCGGCATCGTGTCGTCCTTTGACGTCATGCGTCGCGTCGCCCTGGTCGCCGGCCACAGGCCCTGACTGCGGGTCGCCTTGCGTGGGATTGCGCGAAATGACACAGCAGCGTGTGGCATCTCCCCCAGGCAAGCCTTCGCGCGCGCGCCGGCCGCGCGCCCCTCGTCGACAAGGTGACGCTGCGCGCTCTGGCACGGACGGTGCTCATGCAGCCACGTCAGGACGAGCGAGCCCGCCACCAGAGCGGTGGCCGCCTGCGCTCTCCTCGGAGGCGACCGTGCCCGACCGCATTCTGGTCTGTGACGATGAAGAGCTCATTCGGTGGTCGCTGCGCGAGCATCTGACGCAGGGCGGCTACGAGGTGGAGACGGCCGAGGACGGCGCCGCCTGCCTCGACCTCTACGCGCGCACGTCGCCGGACGCGATCATCCTCGACCTGAAGATGCCGAAGGTGGACGGCCTGACGACGCTGCGGAACATCCGCGAGACCGACCCCGAGACGCCGGTCATCGTCATCACGGCGCACGGCGCGGTGGACTCCGCCGTCGAGGCCACCAAGCTCGGCGCCAACGCCTACCTCTCGAAGCCCTTCGATCTGCGCGAGGTGTCGCTGCAGCTCGAGCGCGCGCTGGCGTCGAGCCGGCTGCAGCGGGAGGTCCGCTACCTGCGCGGGCAGCGTCACGGCTACGAGCGCATCGTCGGGGACAGCCCGGCCATGCGACGGGTGTTCGAGACCCTCGAGCGCCTCGAGAAGGTAGACGCGCCGACGGTCCTCGTGCAGGGCGAGTCGGGCACCGGGAAGGACCTCGTCGCGCAGGCCATTCACACGCGCGGTCCTCGTCGAGACATGCCCTATATGGAGATCGACTGCGCCTCGCTGCCCGAGCAGCTCATCGAGAGCGAGCTGTTCGGCCACGAGCGCGGCAGCTTCACGGACGCCAAGAGCACCAAGCGCGGGCTGTTCGAGGTCGCCAAGGGCGGCGTCATCTTCCTCGACGAGATCGGCGAGATGAGCCAGGGCACGCAGGCGAAGCTTTTGCGCGCGCTCGAGAACCGTCGCTTCAAGCGCGTCGGCGGCGTCACGGACCTCCCCCTCGACGCGGCCGTCATCGCGGCCACCAACCGCAACCTGCGCGAAGAGGTGAAGGCGGGCAAGTTCCGCGAGGACCTGTTCTTCCGCCTGAACGTCATCCCGATCGAGATCCCGCCGCTGCGCCAGCGCTCCAGCGACATTCCGCTCATCCTCGACGTGCTGCTCGAGCGCTTCAACAAGGAGCTCGGCAGGAACGTCGAGGGCATCGCCGAGGACGCGCTGCAGTGCCTCGAGCGCTATCCGTGGCCGGGCAACGTGCGCGAGCTGAAGAACATGATCGAGCGCATCGTCATCCTGCACGCCGACGCCGACGTCGTCCGCCTCGAGCACCTGCCGCCCGAGCTGAAGGGCGCGGCCGCGAACGGGGCCTCGGCCGGCTGTCCCTATGAGCTGCCGGAGGACGGCGTCGACCTCGAGGCGGTGGAGCGCGGCCTGCTCGCGCAAGCGCTCGAGCGCACCTCCGGCAACCAATCGCAAGCGGCCCGCCTGCTCGGCATCTCGCGCTATGCGCTGCGCTACCGCATGGAGAAGTACGCCATCTAGCGTCCAAGGAGGCCGCGCCCCTCTCGCACGGCCTTACTCGACGACGGGCAGCCTCACTTCGAAGCAGGCGCCGCCGAGGGGGCTCGCCTCCTGCGAGAGCTCGAGCGTGCCGCCCATGGCCTCGACCGACTTGCGCGCGACGCTGAGGCCGAGGCCGGTGCCGCGGTTCTTCGTCGTGAAGAAGGGCTCGAACAGGCGCGCGCGCACCTCGGGGCTGATGCCGCCGCCGTCATCGGCGACGTCGACGCGGCCGTCGTGTACGCGGATGAGCACGCGCTCGGCGCCGGCTTGATAGGCGTTCTGCACCAAATTCAAGAGCACCTGCGAGAGCAGCAGGCGATCGCCGACGGCGTAGCCCGCGCCCTCGACGTCGGGCGCGCCGAGACCCGCGGCGGTGACGTCGGTGCCGGTCTGCCGCGCGGCCAGCGCGAGATCGAATTTCACGCGCTGGGCGTTCAGCGGCCGGGCGAAGCTGAGCAGCTCGCTGACGAGCTGGTCGAGGCGCTTGATCTGATCCTGCACCTTGTCGAGCACCTCCCGGCGACGATCGTCGGGCGGCAGCGAGCTCGCGATGACCTGCATGGTGCCGGAGAAGCCCGCCAAAGGGTTCCGCAGCTCGTGCGCCACCGACGCCGCCATGGTGCCGAGCTTCGAGAGGTACTTGGCGTGCTGGATGCGGCCTTCGGCGGCGACGCTCTCGGTCAGGTCCTCGGCGGCGATCATGGCCGACGCCATGCGGTGCTCGAGCGGCAGCACCGTCAAGCGATACACGCGCAGGCCCGACGACAAGGGCACGTCGACGCGCGGCAGCACCATCTCGCGCGAGGTCTCCCGCACGCGCTCGATGTGACGACGCAGCTCGGTCGCGGCGAGGAAGGCGGGATCGAGCGCCTCCTCGAGCGGCAGGCCGACACACGGGTCCGTGCGGAACAAGCGCTGGCGGCTCGGCGTGTGCGAGCTGACCCGGCCCTCGGGATCGAGCAGAAACGCCGTCAGCGGCAGGTTCGCGAACAAGAGGGCGCCGAGCTCCTGCAGCTCCTCGCGCTCGTGCTCTTGCATGAAGGTGCCGACCATGACGGCGAGCTCGATGTCGCAGATGCGGCCGAGGGAGAGGCGGGTGAGCTCGCGCGTGGGCTCGCTCAGCGACTCCTGCGCGACGCGCTCGAGGTCACGGCGGATGAGGTTCATCGCCGTGAACATGTACTGCTGCGGCAGGCGCACGCGCACGTGCACGCGGCCGATGTTGAG